>NZ_CP136419.1:0-147500 GCF_039233145.1 Moorella humiferrea
TTGCCATCCAATCAACTTGATCTAGCCTGGCAGCAGGTTTTATCTATTTTAGAGAAAAAAATAAGCCTTCCCGCCCTTGAAGCATGGTTTTTCGATGCCCGGCCGGTTACTATGCAGGGTAATACCCTTGTACTCGCCGCAGCTAACGAATTTGCCCGCGACTACATTCAGAGTCGTTATTATCCACTGGTGCAGGAAGCCCTGCAGAAAGTCCTGGGCCGGGAACCCATTAACATCCAGGTAATCTGTTTTTCTCCTTCATGCGATTTTTCACCCGCAAGTGGGGAAATAGACAACGACGACTTGCCCCGCCTTAATCCTAAATACACCTTTGACACCTTTGTCGTCGGTAATAGCAATCGTTTTGCCCATGCAGCCTGCCTGGCCGTAGCGGAAAGCCCGGCAAATTCTTATAACCCGCTTTTTATATACGGCGGCGTTGGTTTAGGGAAAACCCATCTCATGCAGGCCATCGGCCACCATGTGCTTAAGCATTTACCTAATTATCGCGTACTTTATATTTCCTCCGAAAGATTTACCAATGATCTTATAAATGCCATCCGTGACGAGCAAACGGAGGAATTTCGCGCCAAGTACCGCAATATTGACGTCCTCCTCATCGACGACATCCAGTTTTTAGCTAAAAAAGAGAGTACCCAGGTCGAGTTTTTCCATACCTTCAACCACCTATACGAAGCCAACAAGCAGATAGTAATTTCCAGCGACCGTCCGCCAAAGGAAATCCCTACGCTGGAAGACCGCCTGCGCTCCCGCTTTGAATGGGGCCTGATCACCGATATTCAACCCCCCGACCTGGAAACGAGGATGGCTATTCTACGGAAAAAAGCCGCGGCAGAAAATATAAGCATTCCTGACGACGTAATGTTTTTTATGGCCCAAAAGATCGATTCCAACATCCGCGAACTGGAAGGGGCCCTGCTCAGGGTTGCTGCCTATGCCGCCTTTACCAAAGAAGAAATCACCGTCGACATGGCGGAAAGGCTTTTAAAAGATGCCTTAAATCTATCACGTCCGAAACCTGTAACCATAAACCTGATACAGGAAGTGGTGGCGCGTTATTTCAATATCAAACAGGAAGACTTAAAAGCCAAAAAGCGCAACCGTACCGTTGCCTACCCAAGGCAAATCGCCATGTACCTCGCCAGGGAGTTGATGGATGCTTCCTTACCCCAAATAGGCGAAGCCTTTGGCGGCAGGGATCATACCACCGTTCTCCATGCCTATACCAAGATCCGTGACGATCTTAAAAACGATCCATCCCTTGCGCAAACAATATCACAACTTATACAGGAAATAAGGAACCAGTAATGCACAACCACAAAAGCTTTTCTTATTTACCTTTTTCTCACCTTTCAACATATCCACAGGCCCTATTACTACGACTACTTATTTATTTTTAAGATGATGATGGAGGAAGCATTTATGCACGTTTCCTGTTCCCAACCCCAACTGCTGCAGGCGGTCCAAAAAGTTCATCGCGCTGTAGCTTCAACAACTACAATGACTGCCCTTACGGGTATTTTATTCCAGGCAGACGAAAATATGCTTACCCTCCAGGGAACGGATCTCGATTTAGGCATTATATATAGTTTTCCCGTTGAAGTTATAATACCGGGAGAAATTCTTCTGCCGGCCCGGATTTTTACTGAAATGGTACGGCGTCTACCACCTACAAACGTAACAATCCAACTTCTTGCCGACAATACGGTAGAGTTAACCTACATGCAGTCAAGAGTCCATTTAAATAGCCTCGATCCAAACCAATATCCTTCTTTCCCGGAAATTGAAGGGGAAACAACTCTAGAAATAGATATTAAAACATTGAAAGATGCCATACGCAAAGTAAGTATTGCCAGCAGCAGCGAAGACTTGCGCAGTATTTTTAGCGGCATTCTCCTTGAAGTAAACCCAAAAGCCCAACAATTTAACCTGGTGGCCACCGACACCCATCGTCTCGCCCTTTACAGGGGATCTTTTGTTTCATCGACTATTAAGACCGACGATGAAATAAACGCCCTTATTAGTAGCCGATCCTTAAATGAACTTGCCCGGCTTCTTCCAGGAGAAGAGGGTACCGTCCAAATAACCATAGGTTCTGCCCAAATATTCGCCTGTCATGATAATTTAAAACTTTATGCCCGTCTCCTTGATGGAAAATTTCCCCATTACCAACAAGTAATTCCTCAATCTTATACAACCAGGATAAAAATGTCTACCAGGGAATTATTAGAAACAACCGAACGTGCTGTCCTTCTCGCCAGGGATGAAGTAAAAGCGCGCTCCCATATAATAATCCTGCAGATCGGTGAAACTTTTAAAATAAAAAGCGAAGCCGCAGAAGTAGGTCACCTGGAGGAAGAATTATCGGCACAAATTGACGGAGAACCGTTAACCCTTGCCTTAAACGGCCGTTATCTACTGGAAACATTGCGCATACTAGACAGCGAGGAAGTAGTCCTCGAGCTCTCCTCGCCGTTAAAACCGATTGTAGTTAAACCCGAAGGCCAGGATAATTATTTCTGCCTCATTCTGCCGATAAGAATAAATACAACGGTGCCGGAAAGGGAATATCATGGCTAATCGTATCTTTCCCATCACCACTTCCTCCATAAGGCTCGACCAGTTTTTAAAATGGGCCAATATAGCGGCGACCGGGGGCCAGGCAAAAGTCTTTATAAGGCAAGGACTGGTTAAGGTTAACGGTAGAGTAGAGACGCGCCGCAGCCACCTGTTAAAGCCCGGCGATGAGGTGGAGATTCAAGGTGCCAGATACAAGGTTAGCAGACATTCAGCTGATTAATTTCCGCAGCTACCGTAGTCTTCTCTGGCACTGTGAACCTGGTTTAAATATAATCTACGGACCAAATGGTGTCGGGAAAACCAATCTTCTGGAAGCTATCGCCTATCTTAGCTTTGCCCGATCCTTTAGGCAGCAACAGGACCGTTTTCTGGTAACGTGGGAAGAAAGCTTTTTTCAAATAAGCGGCTGTTGTCTTTATAACCAGGAAAAAATCAAAGTAGATATCAATATTATTTACCGTGACGGCCATAAAGAGTTAACAATTAACGGTCAAACCAACCGCCTCATAGATCTATTAGGTATTTTTCCTGTTATTTATTTTGGCCCCGACGACCTTCTCCTTTTAAAAGGGGCACCCGTACTGCGCCGGCAATTTTTAGATCGGGAGATAAGTACCTTAGATCGCATTTACTGTCGCAATCTCCAGTTGTATCGCCGCCTTTTATTGCAACGCAATAGACTTCTGCATGCCGTTAAAGACGAAAGGGCAAAATTACAGGAACTTGAACCCTGGACCCTTCAGCTCATAAATATCGGTACGGCTATTATCCAGCAGCGCCATGCCTTTATTAATTCCCTTGCAACCCTGGCGGCAGATATCTACAAAAAAATGGGAGGAAGGGAAGATTTAGCCCTCGTTTATCGTCCTAACGTAGGCAGTATGGATGAGTGGATGGCTAAATTTAAATCCGGCCGGGAAAGGGAAATCCAGGCGGGTTTAAGCCTTTGGGGTCCCCATCGGGATGATTTTTCTTTTTCCATCGGAAACCGTGATGCCCGCCATTTTGCTTCCCAGGGGCAGCAGCGGGCGGCCGTTCTGGCACTAAAAATAGCCGAAACAATGGTATTTTTTGAGGTCCTGGGTAAAAAGCCGGCCCTATTGATGGACGACGTTTTTTCCGAGCTTGACTTAAGACGCCGGGAGGCCCTTTTGGAACTTTTATTTTCTGCCGGCCAATCCTTTATAACCACCACTGAATTGTCAAACCTTCCTTCCGTTCTTCTTGATGGGGCAGCTATCTGGCAGCTCAATAGTGACGGAAGGTTAATTTTGGAACAAAAATGAGATAATGAACAATGGTGGAGGCGGTATATATGTACCTGCACATCGGTAATGAGGTAGTTGTTCCCTTTAAAGAAATCATAGCCATTTTAAACCTTAACACTACAGCCCGTTCCACAATTAATGAGGGTATTCTTACGTCTGCCGAAGGCTACAAATCGTGCATCATCACCGATAAAAACATATATTTTTCAACTATTTCCTCGGGCACCTTAATGAAAAGGGCCGCTTCCTTCCCCGCAAACCTTGAGGAATAGACGTATTTCCGGCCCGGCTTGAAGAAAAACTTGCTTATATGCTATATTTGTCAGGGAAGTTTAACCCGGGAGGAAAAAATGGAACAGGTACACACCGAATATGATGCCAGTCAAATACAGGTTTTAGAAGGTTTGGAAGCCGTCCGGCGACGTCCCGGCATGTATATAGGCAACACCGGAGTCCGGGGCCTGCATCAGCTGGTTTTTGAACTGGTAGATAACAGCATTGACGAAGCCCTGGCGGGATTCTGTGATCGTGTAGAAGTTGTTATTCATAAAGACGGCAGCCTTACCGTTACCGACAACGGCCGTGGTATACCGGTAGACATCCATGAGAAGACGGGCCTACCGGCCGTGGAGGTGGCCCTTACCATGCTCCACGCCGGGGGCAAATTTGGAGGCAACGGCTACAAGGTAGCTGGAGGTCTGCATGGAGTAGGCCTTTCTGTAGTCAACGCCCTGTCCGAATGGCTGGAGATTAAAGTAAAACGTGATGGAAAAATTTATCAACAGGAATATCGCCGGGGCAAAAAGGTATCGGAGCTCAAAGTCGTAGGCAAGGCCAAGGGTACGGGCACCAGCGTCACCTTTTTCCCCGATCGGGAAATCTTTGAAGATATAGTTTTCCAGGATGAAATAATAGCCAGGCGTCTGCAGGAATTATCCTTTTTGAACCGCGGTA
Organism: Moorella humiferrea; assembly: GCF_039233145.1. NCBI lineage: Bacteria > Bacillati > Bacillota > Clostridia > Neomoorellales > Neomoorellaceae > Neomoorella > Neomoorella humiferrea. Next base: position 4,824 of record NZ_CP136419.1, read on the forward strand.
TTAAAATAATCTTTCGCGACGAGAGAAAGGAATTTGAGGACACCTATTATCATACCGGGGGCTTAATCGATTTTGTCCGTCATTTAAATAAAAACAAGGGGGTTCTTTTCAATAAACCCCTCTATTTTAGCGGGGAAAAGGATGACGTTCAGGTTGAAATAGCCCTGCAGTATAACGACGGTTACAATGAATTAATTCTTTCTTATGCCAACAACATCAACACCACCGAGGGCGGCAGCCACGAAATCGGGTTTAAAACGGCCCTGACGCGGGTGATCAACGATTATGCCCGCAAATTTAACATTTTAAAAGAAAACGAGAACAACCTGGCCGGCGAAGACATTCGGGAAGGCTTAACGGCGGTTATCAGTGTCAAGGTTTTAGAACCCCAATTTGAAGGCCAGACCAAAACCAAGCTGGGAAATACGGAAGTCCGGGGTATTGTCGATGCCCTGGTGGCAGAACATTTAAGCGCCTACCTAGAAGAAAACCCTACCATCGCGCGCCGTATTGTCGATAAAGCCTTAAACGCCTTCCGGGCCAGGGAAGCCGCCCGTAAAGCGCGGGAGCTGACGCGGCGCAAAAACGCCCTGGAAATAACCTCTTTACCCGGGAAATTGGCCGACTGCACCAATAAAGACCCGGCGGTGGCCGAACTTTTCCTGGTTGAGGGTGATTCCGCCGGGGGCTCGGCCAAACAGGGGCGCGACCGCCGCTTCCAGGCCATCCTGCCTTTAAGGGGTAAGATATTAAACGTTGAAAAGGCTCGGTTGGATAAAATTTTAAATAACGAAGAAATCCGCACCATCATCACGGCCCTGGGTACGGGCATCGGCGACGATTTCAACATTAACAAGGTTCGTTACCATAAAACTATCCTCATGGCCGACGCCGACGTCGACGGTTCCCATATTCGGACGTTATTGCTCACCTTTTTTTACCGCTACATGCGACCGTTAATCACCGAAGGATATATCTATATCGCCCAGCCGCCGTTATATAAAGTTTCCCGGGGCAAAGTGCAGCATTATCTCTACAACGACGCCGAACTGGAAAGGTTTTTACAAAATCATGCCGGGGAAAAATGGGAAATACAGCGTTATAAAGGTTTGGGTGAAATGAACGCCGAACAGCTCTGGGAAACTACCATGAACCCGGAAACCCGTACGCTTTTACGGGTAAACCTGGAGGATGCCGCCGCCGCCGATGCCATTTTTAACATTCTGATGGGCGATAGGGTAGAACCGCGGCGGGAGTTTATCCAGCGTCATGCCCATGAAGTCAGAAACCTTGATATTTAGGAAGGGGGTCTGACCCCTTTTTTTTGAAAGAGGTGGAAAGTTTTTGGCCTTACAAGAGGGCGGTAAAATTTTAGAAGTCAACCTGGAAGAGGAAATGAAGCGGTCCTACATTGACTATGCCATGAGCGTCATTGTAGGACGGGCACTCCCGGATGTCCGCGACGGCTTAAAGCCTGTCCATCGGCGTATCCTTTATGCCATGTACGAGGAAGGATTGACGCCGGACAGGCCCCATAAAAAGTCGGCGGTCGTCGTTGGTACGGTGCTGGCTCGGTATCATCCCCACGGGGATGCCGCCGTTTATGAAACTATGGTACGCCTGGCCCAGGATTTTGCCTGCCGTTACCCTTTAGTAGACGGCCACGGCAACTTCGGTTCCATAGACGGCGATTCCGCCGCAGCCATGCGTTATACCGAGGCCAGGCTGTCCAAAATTGCCCTGGCCATGCTGGCCGATATCGATAAAGAAACCGTCGACTTTATTGACAACTATGACGGGAGCCTCAAAGAACCGGTGGTGCTGCCGGCGCGGATACCCCAGCTTTTAGTCAACGGCTCGGCCGGTATTGCCGTCGGTATGGCCACCAACATTCCGCCCCACAATCTGGGGGAAGTCATCGACGCCTTAGTTTTCTTAATAGATAATCCGGAGGCCGACCTTAAAGATTTAACAAAGATCATCAAGGGACCCGATTTTCCTACGGGTGGCCTTATAATCGGCCGTGAAGGGATAAGAAACGCCTACCGGACCGGCCGGGGCAGTATCAAGATCCGCGCCAAGGCCCAGGTGGAAACCTTAAGCAACGGCAAGAGCCAAATTGTCGTGACGGAGATTCCCTACCAGGTCAATAAGGCCCGCCTGGTGGAAACCATCGGCGAGCTGGTACGGGAGAAAAAAATCGACGGTATTACCGACCTGCGGGACGAATCCGATCGGACGGGAATGCGCATCGTCATCGAGCTGCGCCGTGACGTCCAGCCCCGGGTCATCCTCAACCAGCTTTATAAGCACACCCAGATGCAGGAGAATTTCGGCGTCATTATGCTGGCCCTGGTGAACGGCCGGCCTCAAATCCTTAACCTTAAAGAGATGCTGGTCCACTACCTGGAACATCAGAAAGAGGTAGTGGTCCGGCGTACCCGCTACCTTTTGAACCAGGCCGAAGCCCGGGCCCATATAGTGGCCGGTTTGCGCATCGCCATCCAATTTTTAGATGAAGTGATCAAAATAATCCGCCGGTCGCCCAATGAACCGGAAGCCTGCCGTGGTTTGATGGAGCGTTTTACTTTAAGCGACAGACAGGCGAAAGCCATTGTTGATATGCGTCTGGGACGGTTGACGGCCCTGGAGAGAGAAAAACTCGAAGAAGAATGGCAGGAATTACAGAAGCGCATCGCCTATCTAAAAGAAGTTTTAAGTAAAGAAGCTATGGTCTACGGCATTATCCGGGAGGAACTGCTGGAGCTTAAAAATAAATTCGGCGATCCCCGCCGCACCCAGATCGTACTTGAGGAAGAAAACTTAGAATTAGAAGACCTTGTTGCCCGTGAAGACATCGTCGTCACCTTGACCCGGCGCGGCTATATCAAGCGTCAGCCGGTAGACACTTACCGCAGCCAGAAACGGGGCGGCCGCGGCATCCAGGCCATGGGCACCAGGGAAGAAGACTTCGTCCAGGACATTTTTGTCACTACCACCCATCATTATCTTCTTTTCTTTACAAATCACGGCAGGGTTTTTCATTTAAGGGGTCATGAAATACCCGAAGCCGGTCGCCAGGCACGGGGCACACCTGTCGTTAATTTGATTTACTTAAACAAAGGTGAATCTATCACCACCGTCATTCCTATCCGCGACCTGGATGAAGACGCCTACCTCTTTATGGCCACCAGGAAGGGAACGGTAAAGAAAACCCATCTTGGCGAATACCGTTCGTCCCGCCGGGACGGTTTGATCGCCATAGGTTTGGAAGAAGGCGACGAGCTCATCGGCGTCCTGCGGACAGAAGGCAGCCATGAGGTAATGATGGTTACGCGTCAGGGTAAGGCCATACGTTTTAACGAAGGGGAGGTGCGTCCCATGGGGCGTACCGCCCACGGCGTGAAGGGCATAACCCTTGCCGACGATGACGAAGTTGTCGGACTGGTCCGGGTAAAGGAAGATGCGGAACTGGTCGTCGTTTCCGCCAAAGGCTTTGGCAAGCGGACACCTCTGGAAGAATACCGTCCCCAGGGCAGGGGAGGAAAAGGGATTATAACTATGAATGTTACCGACAGGACGGGTCCGGTGGCGGCAGTGGCCGTTGTCATGCCTGACGAAGAGCTGATGTTGATATCGGCCGAAGGAATCCTCATTCGCCTGGGAGTGGAAGACATCTCCCGGCAGGGCCGTAATACCCAGGGCGTCACATTGATGCGGTTGGATCCCAATGATCGGGTGGTGGCCATAGCCCGCGTTCAATAATATTTAAATTATAACCCTGAAAATAAGATCATGTTTAAAGGTTATTGCTTAAGCAATGACCCTGTAGTAGAATGAAGTTATCAACCTGAAGGGTCGCAGAGTGGAGCAATGGGGGGAAGAAAAATGGCAGCAGAAAAAGGAACATGGACGGTAAAGAAAGGCCTGGCGGAGATGCTCAAAGGCGGCGTCATTATGGACGTAACCACTCCGGAACAGGCAAAAATAGCCGAAGAAGCCGGCGCCTGCGCCGTCATGGCCCTGGAACGGGTACCGGCCGATATCCGTGCCGCCGGCGGGGTGGCCCGCATGGCCGACCCGACGATTATCCTGCGCATTATGGACGCCGTAACCATCCCGGTGATGGCCAAAGCTAGAATCGGCCACTTCGTAGAAGCCCAGATTTTAGAGGCCCTGGGTGTCGATTACATTGACGAAAGCGAAGTTTTAACTCCGGCCGACGAAGAGTTCCATATCAATAAACATGAATTCAAGGTGCCCTTTGTCTGCGGCGCCCGTAACCTCGGCGAAGCCTTAAGGAGAATCGGCGAAGGGGCGGCCATGATCCGCACCAAGGGCGAGCCCGGCACCGGCAACGTCGTAGAGGCCGTGCGGCATATGCGCCGGGTGATGAGCGAGATCCGGCGGGTGCAGAACCTACCCGACGAAGAGTTGATGACCTTTGCTAAAGAAATCCAGGCCCCCTATGAACTGGTCAAGCAAGTCAAGGAACTGGGGCGGCTGCCGGTAGTCAACTTTGCCGCCGGCGGCATCGCCACCCCGGCCGACGCCGCATTAATGATGCAGCTAGGGGCCGACGGCATTTTTGTAGGTTCCGGCATCTTTAAATCCAGCGACCCCATGAAACGGGCGCGGGCAATAGTTGCGGCCACCACCCACTTCCGGGAACCGGAAGTCCTGGCCGAGATATCGAAGGACCTGGGGGAAGCCATGCCGGGTCTGGATATTGCCACCATCAGAAAAGAAGAACGCATGCAGGAACGAGGTTGGTAAATTAAACAGCGAGGCGAGATAAAAATGAAGATCGGTGTGCTGGCCATGCAGGGCGCCTTTCGGGAGCATATTACCTCCCTGGCGTCCCTGGGTGTTGAAGGCATAGAAGTCCGGCGGGAGAGACATCTCGAAGGTATAGACGGCCTGATTATTCCCGGCGGCGAAAGCACAACAATCGGTAAACTCCTGGTAGAATTCAATCTTTTAGAACCCATCCGCGAACTGGCAGCGGGGGGTATGCCCGTGTTCGGCACCTGCGCCGGAATGGTACTTTTGGCCAGGGATATAATCGGCAGCGACCAGCCGCGGCTGGGACTGATGAACGTAAAGGTGAAACGTAATGCCTTCGGCCGCCAGGTGGACAGCTTTGAAGTTGATCTGGATATTCCGGTCCTGGGTGAAAAACCATTTCGTGCCGTCTTTATCCGCGCACCCTACCTTGAGGAGGTAGAGCCCCCGGCCGAATCCCTGGCCACCTTTATGGGTAAAAGCGTAATGGCCAGACAGGGAAACCTCCTGGCGACGGCCTTTCACCCGGAACTGACCAACGATCTGCGGATACATCGCTATTTCCTGGAGATGATAAAATAAGAGGGCGATATCAGCCCTCTATTTTTCTATGCGCCCTATAATATGGTTTTCCCCGAACGCTTTGACCAGCAGGGCATCACCAGTATGAATTTTTAACTGGCGGCGAATCTCTGAAGGTATGGTTATTTGTCCTTTGGAAGAAATGCGTGTTTCCATAAGCGCTCCCCTCCTTACCAACTCCTTTACTCGCCATAGTCTATCATACCTAGTAAAGCAATATCAAGAAAGGTAGGCTACTATGGTTCCGGCAAAAATTCTATCACCCTGGAGGAAGGAATTCATGCAAACAAAAATCCTGGACGTCGTCTCCATAGGCGAGATTTTAATCGATTTTGTTGGCAAACAGAGCAACTGCCCCCTCGCGGAAGTGACCGATTTCCACCGCGCCGCCGGCGGCGGGCCGGCCAATGTGGCCGTTGGGGTGGCCCGCCTGGGGGGACGGGCCGGTTTCATCGGCAAGGTGGGCCGGGACGCTTTCGGAGACCATTTGCAGAAGGTCCTGGAGGAGAACGGTGTGGATACCCGCGGCCTGCTGCGCGATGACGCGGCCAACACCACCCTGGTTTTTGTGGCCCTGAACGAAAGGGCGGTGCCGGAGTTTGTTTTCTTCCGGCACGGTACGGCAGATACCAGGCTCGCCCCCGTCGAGTTGCCGCAAGAGGTGCTTGCGGACACCCGCATCCTCCACTTCAGCTCTGTATCTCTGGCGGTGGAACCGGCCAGAAGCGCCACCCTGGAGGCGGTGCGGCTGGCCAGGGCGGCCGGAGCGGTCATATCCTTTGACCCCAATCTGCGCCTTTCCCTCTGGCCGGACGCCGCAAAAGCCAGGCAGGAGCTTCTAGAAGCGGTAAAACTGGCCGACATAGTCAAGCTGAATGACGGGGAACTGCGCTTTTTATTAGGTGCGAAAGCAGAAACACTGGCCGCCGGGGCCATGGCCCTGCTGGCCAGGGGCCCCCGCCTGGTAGCTGTCACCTTAGGGGAGCATGGCGCTTTGCTGGCCGGGAGAGAAAGAAAAATTCAACTGCCGGCCTTACCGGTACATGTTGTCGATACTACCGGCGCCGGTGATGCCTTTATGGCAGGCATGCTGGTAGTTCTGGCCGAAGGTATTCAGCAGGGGATGGACCCCGGGGTCCTGGATTCAGCCTGGCTGGAGCGGCTGGGTCGCTGGGGCAATGCCGCCGCGGCCCTTACCTGCACCCGCCCGGGGGTAATGCCGGCTTTGCCTATCAGAGGAGAAGTGGAAAAATTAGCATCGCAAGGAACAGGTAATGGTATTAGCAGGAAAGAAAACTAAATGGGCATAGGCAGCTTTACGCCTTTTTCCCGGCCAGGAAACGTTCCAGCCGGTCCAGGCCTTCTTTGATGTTTTCCAGGGAATTGGCGTAGGAAATACGTATATATCCTTCGCAGTTGCGGCCGAAGTCGATGCCCGGGGTGACGGCTACCCGGGCTTTTTCTAATATTTCAAAGGCGAAGGAATAGGAAGCGTCGGTATATTTCTTGACGTTGGCCAGGGCGTAGAAGGCACCGGTAGGCTCGACCCGGGTGGCCAGGCCCATGGCTTTGAGGCGGCTCAACAGGTAACGGCGGCGCTCGTCGTAAGTAGCGACCATGTGCGCCACGTGTTCGTCGCATTCCCGCAGGGCAGCGATGCCGGCGGCTTGGACGAAGGAACCGGCGCAGATAAAGAGGTTCTGCTGCAGCTTTTGTAAAGGGCGGACGAACTCCGGCGGCGCGATAACGTAACCCAGGCGCCAGCCGGTCATGGCGTAGAGCTTGGAAAACCCGTTGATGACAAAGGCCCGGTCGGTAAACTCCAGGATGGTATGCTCCCGGCCTTCGTAAACCAGGCCGTGGTAGATTTCGTCGGCAATGATGTATGGTCCCAGGCCGGCCAGGGCTGCTAATTCGTCCGCCGTAAAGACGGTGCCGGTGGGATTGGCGGGAGAATTGATAAGAATAGCCTTGGTCCTGGGGCCAATACTCGCCTGGACAGGGGGAAGGCGGTACTTGAAGCCGTCTTCTTCTTGTACCGGGATAAAGACCGGCTGCCCGCCGGCGTAACGTATAAAATTGGGGTAGCAGGCATAGTACGGATCGGGGAGGATGACCTCGTCCCCCTGCTTCAGGAGGACGCTAAAGGTCAGGAGCATGGCCGGTGAGGTGCCGGATGTAACGACGACCTGGTCGGGCGAGATGCTGACCCCGTATTTCCGCTGGTAGTAGCGGGCGATTTCTTCCCGCAGCTCCGGCTTGCCCAGGCTGTGGGTGTAGTGGGTGTCACCGTCACGCAGGGCCCGCCGGGCGGCTTCTTTGATGGGTTCCGGAGTGTCAAAATCCGGTTCGCCGATTTCCAGGTGGATGATGTTCTCACCCCGGGCTTCCATTTCTTTGGCCTTTTCCAGGATGTCCATGACGATAAAGGGCGGCATTTCCCTGGCCCGGGTGGCAATATCTTTTTCCCTGTCAGGCATATACTTCCCTGCTTCTTTAAAATAATGGGTAATGTTAACTTTTTCGCCATGAGATGCAGGAATCCTGCCCGCCAACATATCATTGGCTAATATTTTCAAATCCCTGCTCAAGAAAATTTCTGTCAAAAGCAAATGCCTTTTTAATACCCAGTTTACGCATCACAGCAAAGCTAACGGCATCTACCAGGCTCAAATTTCTCCTGTTGGCGGTCAAAACGGCATTGGCACCCCACTGGTGCAACTCGGCGTCAATCCATTCTACTTGCAGCAGGGGAAGAATATCTTCGTGAAATACCCGCAAAGCTTCCATCCCCAGCCGCCGCTGTACCAGGGCATATGTTTCTACGAGAACGTAACTGCTGCAAATCATCGGAACACCACTGGTTAGAAGATTTTCCCATATTTTTTTGGCAGCGGCATGATTCTCATCGTCAGCATCGAGGATGGCTAAAAAAGCTGAAGTATCAAGATAAACATTCATTCTGCAAAAGCCCCCGTTAAATAGGCATCATGATTGCGAGAGAGGTCCTTAACACCGGAACGGAAACGCCCTGCTGCCTTTATAGCCCTCTGAATTCGTTCGTTTTGGCCAGGATTGCTACCGGCCAGGACCTGATCGACGCCGAGCCGGATTAATTCCGCCATGGATATTTTTTTGACAGCAGCCATTTTTTTCAGGGCATGATATTGTTCTTCCGTGAGCTGGATTTGCGTACGGATCATTTGTTATATCATCCCTCCATAATGATTAAATGTAAGCATAATAATGTTATCATGATGAACCATTTTGACAAAAGGTAGAGCAGGTGTTACCATTTATGCGTCTATTTAGCTATTTGTAGATACTGGCGAATCCATGGTGGTATAATAATTTTGGTGATGAAAAAGTGGCCAGAGAACTAACGGAAATAATCAAAAAGCGCTATAACCGCACGGCGCTTTTTTATGATTGGATGGACCGGATGATCCCCAAAGAATGGCGCCGGCGGGTGTGGCAGGAAGCCCGGGGCCGGGTGCTGGAAGTTGGGGTAGGTACAGGAGCCAATTTCCCATTTTACCCACCTGGATGCCGGGTGACGGCCATTGATTTCAGCCCCGGGATGCTGGCCCGGGCCAGGCAAAAGCTCCATCTGGCCGGGGCACCGGTGGATTTAAAGGAAATGGATGTCCAGCACCTGGAATTTGGAGACGCCAGTTTTGACACGGTGGTAGCTACCTGCGTTTTTTGTACAGTACCCGATCCGGTGCAAGGGTTAAAGGAAGTACGCCGGGTTTGCCGCCCGGATGGCAGGATCATCCTCCTGGAGCATGTGCGCAGCGAGCACTGGTTCCTCGGCCCCTTGATGGATGCCTTGAACCCGCTGTTCCTGTATCTAATCGGGTCCAACATTAACCGCCGTACAGTAGCCAACGTCAGTAGAGCCGGTATCGAGATTGACCGGGAGGATGATCTTGCGGGAAAGATCGTTAAATTAATTGTCGGGCATCCCCGGGAAATTTAAAGTTTTGCCGGCAGCTTTCTTTAAGAGTTTGTTAAAATATCTCTTTCACCCTTGCGCTCCTGGCCACGGTATGCTAATATATTTTACAAATTAATTGATGCCAAAGCGATGAGGGGGAGTGTCGGCAGCCCACTCCGGTTGGCGAGAGAGCTGGTGGTCGGTGGGAACCAGCCCGGAGGCTGTCGAGAGGCACCCCTGAGTACCCGGCGAGAAATCCCTTGAGGGAACAAGTCGGGGCGGTCATGTCCGTTACGCATGCAGAGGGGGCCAGGTATGGTTTTAAACTACCTGGTCAATTAGGGTGGCACCGCGGGTGAAACTCTCGTCCCTTACAATGGGGACGAGAGTTTTTATTTTAGCTGCTAAATTATTCTACTGCAAGAGATTGGGAGGGGTGTTCTTTATGACTGAAAAGCAGATTTTACTTTTGCCCGGGCCGACGCCGGTACCGCCCCAGGTGGCCCTGGCCATGGCCCGGCCGGCTATAAACCACCGCGGTCCTGAGTTCAAAGCGCTGTGGGAAGAAGTTACGGAAGGGTTAAAGGATGTTTTCCAGACCCGTTCAGAGGTGGTCATTTTAACAGCTTCGGGTACCGGTGGCATGGAAGCAGCCGTAGCCAACCTCATTTCCCCCGGGGAAAAGGTGCTTGCCGTAACCATTGGTGCTTTTGGCGAGCGTTTCATTCAGATTTGCCGTGCCTTTGGCGTGGAAACGGAAGTTTTGGCCTTTCCCTACGGCCGGGCCGCCGATCCCGAAATCGTTGCCGAACGCCTCGCAGCCGACAAGGAACATAAAATTAAGGCCGTCCTCATCCAGCATAATGAAACTTCGACGGGGGTTTTGAACGACATCCAGGCCATCAGCCGCGCCCGGGGAAACCATCCGGCCCTCCTCATCGTGGACAGCATCAGCGGGCTGATAGCTGCCGACCTGCCCATGGATGCCTGGAACATTGACGTTGTAATCGCCGGTTCCCAGAAGGCCTTTATGCTGCCTCCGGGCTTAACGATGCTAGCCGTAAACGACCGTGCCTGGCAGGCGGCAGAAAAATGCTCCAACCATCGTTTTTATCTGGACATCAAAAAGGCGAGAAACTCCGGGCTAAAGGGGCAGACGCCCTTTACGCCAGGCGTATCCCTCCTTTACGGGCTACAGGAATCTCTGCGCCTGGTTAAGGAGGAAACCCTGGTCGGCAGCTTCGCCCGCCACGCCCTCATGCGGGATATGGTACGGGCCGGAGTTCGCGCCCTGGGGCTGAAGCTCCTGGCCGAGGACGAGGTAGCCTCACCCGCCGTTACGGCAGTCTGTGTTCCTGAAGGCATGAAGCCGGCGGATATTATCGCCCCCCTCAGGGAGAAATTCGGTGTAGTGGTGGCCGGCGGACAGGGTGAGGTAAAGGATAGGGTATTCCGGATCGGTCATTTGGGTTATGTAAGTTATAGCGACATCCTGGCCGGCCTGGCGGCCCTGGAAAACGTCCTTTTTGATGCTGGTGTACCGGTAGAACGGGGCGCGGCCGTGGCGGCGGCCGGAGCTGTATTAGGGAGGTGATAAACGCAATGCGCGTATTAGCCCTGGACGGAATCGACGAACGCGGCCTTAACATCTTGCGGGAGGCCGGCCTGGAAGTTACTGCCCAAGGCAAGATGAACGAGGAAGAGCTGAAAGATGCCATCCGCGATTATGACGCCTTAATCGTCCGCAGCGCTACCAGGGTGACGGCGGCAGCCATCAACGCCGCCAAAAGGTTAAAGATCATCGGCAGGGCCGGGGTGGGGACCGATAATATAGACGTAGGCGCCGCCACCGAACGGGGCATCGTTGTGGTCAACGCCCCCGAAGGCAATACCGTGGCGGCCGCCGAGCATACCATGGCCATGATGCTGGCCCTGGCCCGCAACATTCCTCAGGCCAATGCCGCTTTAAAGCAGGGAATCTGGGAAAAAAAGAAGTATGTAGGCGTGGAGCTGCGGGGCAAAACCCTGGGTATCGTGGGCCTTGGCAAAATAGGGCGGGAGGTGGCCCGCCGCGCCCGCGGTATGGAAATGAAGGTTATGGCCTATGACCCGTACGTCGATCCCGAACAGGCCGCCCGGCTGGAAGTCGAGCTGGCATCCCTGGAGGATTTGCTCAAGAACGCTGACTTTGTTACCGTTCACCTGCCGTTAACCAAGGAAACGAAGCATCTCCTGGGACGGGAAGAATTGGCTCTACTAAAACCCGGTGCAAGGGTGCTCAATGTGGCCAGGGGCGGCATTATCGATGAAGAAGCCCTTTATGAAGCCTTGAAAAGCGGTCATTTAGCCGGTGCGGCCTTGGACGTTTTTGAAGAAGAGCCCCTAAAGAAAAGCCCCCTCCTGGAACTGGACAATGTTATTGTCACCCCCCACTTGGGTGCTTCTACGGAAGAAGCCCAGGTGGCCGTTGCCGTCGAAGTAGCCCACGATATTGTACGCTGCCTTAGAGGCGAACCGGTGTTAAACGCAGTCAACATCCCAGTGGTCAGGGGGCATGTGGCCGAAGTCTTAAGACCTTATTTGCAGCTGGCGGAAAAACTGGGCGGCTTCCTGGCCCAGCTTATGGAAAGCCCCATTATTGCCGCTGAGATATGCTACAACGGCGAATTGGCCCAGTACGATCTGGCGCCCCTGACCAGCTCTTTCCTTAAGGGCTTATTGCGCCCCCTCCTGGCCGATGCTGTCAACTACGTCAACGCTCCCCTGGTGGCCAAGAAGCGGGGCATCCGCATCCGGGAAAAGAAGAGTAGAGAAATGGAGTATTTTGCCAATCTCATCAGCGTTAAAGTAGAGGGGCGGCGGGAGAGCCACCGTCTGGCGGGTACCGTCAACCAGTCCGGAGAACCTCGTGTGGTCAACCTGGACGGCTACAGTGTGGACGCCAGCCCCTCGGGTCACATGCTGGTAGTGCCCCATATAGATCGGCCGCGGATAGTAGGCCCCGTGGCCATGGTGATAGGAGATCATAAGATAAATATCGCCGGTATGCAGGTGGGACGGCAGGAAATCGGCGGCGAAGCGGTAATGCTCATCAGCGTCGACAACGAAGTGCCGCGGGAAGCCCTGCAGGCCATTCGCCGGGTAGACGGCGTTTTGGATGTGCGCTACATTCACCTGTAAATGGTAGATAAGGGGGCTTGGCCCCCTTAAATTTTTCGGGCGGGTTTGCTACCGGCCGCTAAACGTGGCATAATAGTGGCAGGATTATCCACCATAAAAAGAAAGGGGAGCGATATTTTGCTGGATATAAAATTTATACGTCAGGAACCGGAAAAGGTGGCCCGGGGCTTGGCCCGCCGGGGTCTGGAAGCCGGTTTGGAGAGGTTTTTACAACTTGACGGGCGGCGGCGCAGCATCTTGGTGGAGGCCGAAGCTTTAAAGAGCAAACGCAACCAGGTTTCGGCAGAAATTGCCCGCCTTAAAAAGAAGGGGGAGGACGCCGAGGAATTAATTGTCGCCATGCGCGAGGTCAGCGACCGCATTAAAGAACTGGATGCAGAACTTCGCGCCGTCGAGGAAGAGCTAGAGCAAGAACTTTTGAGGATACCCAACATTCCCCATGACACTGTGCCTGATGGACAAAGCGACGCCGATAACAAGACGGTACGCCACTGGGGCGATATACCCCGGTTCGACTTTGAACCCCGGCCCCACTGGGAGATCGGGGAAAGGCTGGGGATCATCGATTTTGAGCGCGGCAGTAAGGTGGCCGGGGCGCGGTTCGTTTTTTACCGCGGTGCGGGGGCGCGTCTGGAGAGGGCGCTGATCAACTTTATGCTGGACCTTCATACTATAAAGCACGGGTATACGGAAATTTTCCCGCCCTATTTAGTCAACAGTGCCAGCATGATCGGTACCGGCCAGTTGCCTAAATTTGCCCAGGACATGTTTCATGTAGAGGGCACAGATTACTATCTCATACCAACTGCCGAGGTGCCCGTTACCAATTTATACCGGGGTGAGATTTTAAACGGTGAAGAATTACCCATTTATCACGTGGCCTACAGCGCATGTTTCCGGGCCGAAGCCGGGGCTGCCGGAAGGGATACCCGGGGTCTTATCCGCCAGCACCAGTTTAACAAGGTAGAGCTTGTGAAATTTACCCGGCCTGAAGAATCCTATGAAGAACTGGAAAAACTGACACGGGATGCCGAAGAAGTATTGCAGCTTTTGGGCCTTCCCTACCGGGTAGTGGTTCTCTGCGCCGGGGACCTCGGCTTTTCGGCGGCCAAAACCTACGACCTGGAAGTGTGGCTGCCCAGCGCCGGTACTTACCGGGAGATATCCTCGTGCAGCAATTTTGAGGACTTTCAGGCGCGGCGGGCCGACATCCGTTTTCGTCCAAGCCCAAAGGAAAAACCTCGCTATGTTCATACTTTAAACGGATCAGGGGTTGCCGTAGGGCGCACGGTGGCGGCCATCCTTGAGAACTACCAGCAAGAAGACGGTTCGGTCATTATACCCAAAGCCTTAAGGCACTATATGGGCGGTCTGGAGGTTATCCGACCGGAAGGGGCTTAAAAAATGAACCCCTCCCTCCACTTTCTGACCAAGGAAAACTGGCAGTGGAATTTACTGTTCTTTATATACGGCCTCTCCTTTTTTCTCATGGGCTTCGGCATCCTCCTGAAGGCCCGTCGGGGGAGCAATTTGCGCCTGGGCAGGTGTCTGCCCTGCCTGGCCTTTTTCGGCATATTCCACGGTATAGTGGAGTGGGGATACAACTTTATACCTACCGCTGTTGTCATGGAAGACTGCCGCACATTTAGGGGTATTATTTTTAACGGGGGGCATGTCCTGCTCCTGGGTTTATCATACCTTTTTCTGCTTTATTTTGGCGTCAATCTCCTTGGAGATATCAGGCATTGGCCTTCCTGGAGAAAAATTATACCTATCGCGGCCTTTGGGGGATGGCTTTTTTATGCCGCCCTTACCTTTCCCGGCGTAAATAGGGATGTCAATGTCTGGTTTATTCTGATAGAAATTGCCGCCCGTTATATGCTAGCGACCCCGGGGGCGCTGATAAGTGGCCTGGCCATCCTGGCCCAGGGGGACGAGCTGCGCCATTTAAGGCAAAAATCCTTGAAGTTCTTTCTCAATGGCGCCGCATCAGCTCTGTTTCTTTATACCGTCGGCGGCGGGCTTCTCGTACCTCCGGCTCCCTTTTTCCCCGCCAACGTCTTTAATACCGATTTTATGATGCGTTTGGGACTGCCGGCCCAGGCCCTGCGCATCTTTAGCAGCATTCTGGTGGCCTTTTTTATTTTTCGTCTTCTGGACGTGTACGACGCCGAAGAAAGGTATGAACGCGAAAAATCCCGGGAAAGGGAAATGATATGGCGGGAAAGGGAAAAGATCCGGCGTGACCTCCATGACGGCATTATACAATCCATTTATGCCCTGGCCTTAGGGTTGCAACACTGTCGTCTCCTCCTGGCAGACGAACCCTCGAAGGTCGCCGCCAGGATGTTTGAGCTTTCCCAACAGGCAGAAAAGGTAATAGCTGATTTACGCCAATATCTTGCCGGGCTGGACCTGGGGCGAGAACTTCCCCCCGACCCCGTGGCCTTAGTTGATAAAGTGATGGGGGAAGCCTTCGTGAAAGGCGACATTAAAGTTAAGGTCAGGGGAAACAGGGCTGCCGTTTTGGACGGCGAACAGCGGGAACACCTTTACTACATGATGCTTGAGATATTAAGCAATATAACCCGTCACGCCGGGGCCAGCCAGGTATGGGTGGATATCGATCTGGAAAGCGACGGCTTTAGGGTCAAAATTGCCGACAACGGTAAAGGCTTTTTGACGACGGCCCCCGGCGGCGGTCATGGGCTTAAAAACCTAAATGAGCGGGCGGCCCTGGCCGGGGGATGGCTGGACATCGAATCTTCACCCGGCAGGGGGACGGCCGTAACCTTCTGGCTGCCTTACGGCGGTGATGAACAGGGAGGAAGGCCATGACCATCCGCGTGATGCTGGTCGACGACCATGCCGTTGTCCGGGAGGGTCTGCGTGCCCTTCTTAGCAAAGAAAATGATATCGAAGTTGCGGGGGAAGCGGGAAGCGCCGCCGAACTGATGGAACAGGTTGACAAAGTCCGACCGGAAGTGGTGGTTATGGACCTGCAGCTGGGCAATGGCCCCAACGGGATAGAGGCGACTAAAGAACTGTTGCAAAGGCGACCGGAATTGAAAGTAGTAGTTTTAAGCATGTTTGACGACCGCCACCTAATCTTTCGCGCTTTAAGTGCCGGCGCCAAGGGTTATGTTTTAAAAAGGGCAGGTATTGAAGAACTCACCCAGGCCATTCGCCTTGTTGCAAAAGGGGAGGCCTATCTCGATCCCCAGATTGCCCGCCAGGTCGTCGAGGGCCTGCAGGAAGGTTTACCGCAGGGCGAAGAGAATGACGGTAGCGAGGTAGAATTGACCGAACGGGAAATGGAGGTCCTGCGCCTTGTCGCGGAAGGCCTTACCAATGCCGAGATAGCCAGGCGGCTGTTTATAAGCGTCAAAACCGTTCAGGCCCATCGGGCCAACCTGATGCAGAAGTTAGGGCTCCATGACAGGGTAGAACTCGTTAAGTATGCCATTAAAAAGGGTATTCTAAAACTATAGGCCATCTAGGTTTTAGAACCGAGAAGAAAAATAGGATCGCCTCCTAATTTGTTCCCCCTCTCCCTTGGGTTATAGTAAACATGGAAACTATCACGAAGGGAGAGAAGGGAGATGCGTACCATTTTACGCGATAAGCGCTTCAGCATTGTGTGGACGCTTTTGCGTATTTGGTTGGGTTGGCAATGGCTGGAGGCCGGTCTGCATAAATTTCCCGATCCGAAATGGATGCAGACTGGCGAAGCGTTGAAGGGTTTCTGGGCCAAGGCCGTAGGCGCTCTGCCCAACACCACTCCGGCCATCAAGTACGGTTGGTATGAAGCATTTATTCGTTCTTTATTAAACGGCGGCCATTATACGTGGTTTGCCAAGCTGGTAGTTATCGGCGAAATTTTGACGGGTATTGCCCTCATCCTGGGTGCGGCTACGGTATTTTCGTTGTTCATAAGCGCTTTTATGAACCTCAATTTTATGCTTGCCGGTAGCGCCAGCACCAATCCGGTACTGTACACGGTAGCCATCCTCCTCTTGTTGGCCGGGAGTTCCGCTTACTATTACGGCATTGATCGCTTGGTATTGAATTACTGGCAGCGTAACAAAGAAAAGCTGGGCGAGCCGGCCGCGGCGCATAAGTCATAAGTAAAAATTTAAAGCCCCGGTTTAAAGCCGGGGCTTTAATTGACAGTAGGGCGGGATTGTGTTATACTAACCTTGCGAGTTATAAGGAGGGGTGTCCGAGCGGTTTAAGGAGCTGGTCTTGAAAACCAGTGATGCTCTTACGGGCACCGTGGGTTCGAATCCCACCCCCTCCGCCAATAGAAAAAAGCGTGGAGAGATGGCCGAGTAGGTCGAAGGCGATCGCCTGCTAAGCGATTGTACGGGTCTAAAACCTGTACCGTGGGTTCGAATCCCACTCTCTCCGCCAGAAAATAAACCGGTGCCAAGGGCTCCGGTTTTATTTTTTTGCTTGCGCTTGAATATAACTTGTTGTATATTTTTTTTAAGGGCAACCATGAAGGTTGCAATATGACCATGGAGGTCATAACGACTCTTCCATGGTTTATTTTTTTCTACCCAAATTAATTCCGGGCCCGGTTGTTTAATTTAAAATATTAGGAGGTAAAGGTTATGCATATGGCAGATGCTCTCCTTTCACCCGCCGTAGGCGGCACTATGTGGGCGGTTACGGCAGGAGTAGCCGCCTATTCAATAAAAAAAGTACAGGGGGAATTGGATGAACAAAAGGTGCCTTTGATGGGGGTGCTGGGCGCCTTTGTGTTTGCGGCCCAAATGATTAACTTTACCATTCCCGGTACCGGTTCCAGCGGCCACCTGGGCGGAGGACTGCTTCTGGCTATACTCCTGGGCCCTTATGCCGGTTTTTTGACCATGGCTTCCGTATTAATCATTCAAGGGCTGTTTTTTGCCGACGGTGGTCTGCTTGCTATGGGATGTAACATATTCAATCTCGGCTTCTATACATGTTTTATTGCCTATCCCTTGATTTATAAAACTATGGTTCGCAGAGGTTACACGACCCGCCGTATATTTGCCGGCTCATTGCTGGCGGCAATAGTCGGCCTGCAACTCGGTTCATTTAGCGTCGTCCTGGAAACCCTTCTATCGGGTATTACGAATTTGCCCTTTGGCACATTTGTCATGTTAATGCAGCCCATCCACCTTGCCATCGGTGTGGTAGAAGGCCTCATCACCGCTGCCGTGGTTACCTACATTTGGAAAACCCGCCCGGAAATATTGGAGAAGGCGGCGACGGGGGAGTTGCTGGGCGGTATTACCATCAAAAAAGTCCTTACCGTCCTTGCCGTCGCGGCCGTTATAACCGGTGGTGTTTTTTCCTGGTTTGCCTCGACATATCCAGACGGGCTAGAATGGTCCCTGCTTAATGCTACCGGTAAAGAGGAACTCGAAGCACCAGATGGCGTTCATCAAGCCCTGGCTTACCTTCAGGAAAAAATTGCCTTTTTCCCTGACTACGGTTTTAAAAATAATGCCGGGGAAGCGGCTGGGGGCGCGCTGGGGGACGAAGGTATGTGGCCGGCTGTAGATGCAGGTACCAGCGTATCGGGACTGGTCGGCGGGGCAATGACCCTAATTTTGGCAGCAGCAACAGGCCTTATAATAAGAACGGTTAAAAGAGGAAAAGGGCAGAGGTTTGTTTAGATTAAAAGCGTAAAAGGGGTTTTTGATAGCGATGGCCGATCCGGTACCGGCATTTTATAACATAAGATTCCTTGATGAATTGGCAGCAAAAAAATCTATTATCCACAACGTGCATCCCCTTATGAAATTATTAACAACAGGCGTTTATCTTTTGGTAACCGTCTCCTTTAATAATTACGATTTAAGCAGTATGCTTCCTCTTATCTTCTATCCCGTTATTATTATGGCATTGGCAGATATCCCCGCAGTCCCCATTTTTAAAAGGGTGATTCCTGCTTTGCCTTTTATAATCGGTATAGGTATTTTTAATCCTATATATGATAAAACTCCCGTACTGGTACTGCCATGGATTGTCGTTTCGGGGGGCTGGATTTCTTTTTTTTCAATATTGCTTAAAGGCATATTGACAATAACTGCGGCCCTTATTCTTGTCGCCACTACCGGGATGCCGAAAATCACTTCGGCACTAGGAATAATAAGAATACCCGGCGTGTTTATTACCCAGCTTTTGCTAACGTACAGGTATATAGCGGTATTGGATGAGGAAGCTGGGAGAATGGTACGCGCCTATTCGTTACGCTCTGCGGGTGAAAAGGGCATCAAATTCAGGGATTGGGGTCCTTTAACGGGACATTTACTTATCAAGTCCATGGAAAGGGCCCAACGCGTTTACCGTTCGATGTGCTGTCGGGGATTTGCAGGAGAATACCATACCGGTAGAGAAAAAGGAATTAGCGCCGGCGACCTCCTGTACCTCGCCGGATGGAGTTTAGCTTTTATATTAATTCGCCGGTACAATATTTCGGAGATACTGGGATGGTTAATGATGGGAGCAAAGAAATAAATGAGCCACCATATTATACAAGCGATTAACTTAAAATATAAATATCCCGATGGGCACCAGGCCTTGAACGGAGTTGCTTTCCGGATTACCCATGGGCAGTCCGTAGCGATTATTGGGGCCAATGGTGCGGGCAAGTCGACTTTGTTGTTGCACCTGGTCGGGGTACTGTTTCCGGAGGAAGGAGAGATCAGGATAGGTGAAATACCAGTAACCAGGAAAACACTGCCTTTGATTCGACAAAGGGTGGGGATGGTTTTTCAAGACCCGGATGACCAGTTATTTATGCCTACCGTTTATGATGATGTAGCCTTTGGACCGCGAAATTTAAAATTACCCGAGGAAGAGGTTGAAAAGAGGGTAGTTGCCTCCCTCGACACCGTTGGAATTCTACATTTAAAGGATAGACCTCCGTACAAGCTTTCCGGCGGTGAAAAGCGTGCGGCTGCCATCGCCACAGTTCTGGCCATGAACCCTGATATTCTGGTTATGGATGAGCCGACGTCCTCCCTTGATCCGCGCTCAAGGCGCCGTTTAATAATTCTCCTAAAAGGTTTTACCCATACGAAGATAATTGCTACCCACGATCTGGACATGGTTTTTGAGCTTTGCGAAAGAACGATTGTTTTGAAGGACGGGAGGATAATGGCTGACGGCCGGACAGAGAAAATTATTAGCGATGCCGCATTGATGGAGGAATGTGGGCTGGAGTTACCTCTGGGTTTACTGGGATGTCCGGTTTGCGGCGCAAAAAAAGACTGATTCCTGAGAATAAATTAGGTACCCTTGACTAACCCTTTTATCTCTGCTACAATAAACTCTGCAACTGAAAAAATTTATGCGCCCGTAGCTCAACGGGATAGAGTAACTGGCTACGAACCAGGAGGTTGGGGGTTCGAGTCCCTCCGGGCGCGCCATTTTTTATTCGTGCGTCTGTAGCTCAGGTGGATAGAGCAGCGGTTTCCTAAACCGCGTGCCGGGGGTTCGAGTCCCTCCAGGCGCACCAGAATACCAGTGAGGGGGTCCCATGTGGACCACCATTTCTATATGGGGGAAGCCCTGGCCGAGGCCCTTAAAGCCCTTGAGCTGGGAGAAGTACCCATAGGGGCCGTGGTGGTAGAAGAGGGCCGCATCATCGCCCGGGCCGGCAACCGCAGGGAGACGTGGGCCGATCCAACGGCCCATGCCGAAATAATCGCTCTGCGGGAAGCAGCCCGAAGCCGGGGCAACTGGCGGCTGGATGGGGTGACCATCTATGTTACCCTGGAACCGTGCCCCATGTGTGCCGGTGCCCTGGTCCAGGCCAGGGTAAAGAGGCTGGTATACGGTGCTCCGGATTTTAAGGCCGGGGCGGTCGATTCCGTAATTAATCTTGTGGAAAACCGCCACTTTGACCATCAGTTGGAGGTTATCTCCGGCATTCGTGAGGACGAATGCCGGCAGTTAATAAAAAGTTTTTTCCAAGAAGTGCGGAGAGATGGCTGAGCTGGTTGAAGGCGCTCGACTCGAAATCGAGTAGGCGGCTGAAGAGGTCGCCTCGTGGGTTCGAATCCCACTCTCTCCGCCAGAAAAAGTTAATTAAGGGGTGTTGCCGTTATAAAGGCCCTCCCCTTTAACTTAAATAACTTGACTTGTTCAATTGATGCGGCTTGCATTCGGCCGCCCGTGGCTGTATAATTTTTATATCAACAAACGCTAAATTTGACGCGGAGAGATGGCTGAGTTGGTCGAAGGCGCTCGCCTGGAGAGCGAGTAGACGGGTCACAAACCCGTCTCGTGGGTTCGAATCCCACTCTCTCCGCCATTTTAATTTTTATAGCTTTGACCGTGCTAGACGGGGAGGTAGCGGTGCCCTGTAACCCGCAAACCGCTATAGCGGGGTCGAAGTCCCACTGGCGGGCCTGACCTGTGGGGTCCGGCTGGTGTAAGGGGCGAAGATAACCGGGTCCTGCGCGACGAGGACTCATGAACCCCGTCAGGTCCGGGAGGAAGCAGCGGTAAGTGAGCCCCCTCGGGTGCCGCGGGAGTGCCTGGTTGGAGTTACCTGCACCGGTAACGCCCGGAGGCCATGTTCAACAGTGGGTGCACGGTCACCTAATGAGACAAAAAGGGATTATTCGAGCGGGGAATAATCCCTTTTTATATATTCATTTTGCCTTCACCGGAAGAAGGTGAGGAAATCGTGGTTCACTATCAGGCCTTATACCGGCAGTGGCGACCGCGTACCTTTGCCGAGGTAGTGGGGCAGGAACACGTCACCCGCACCCTGCTCAACGCCCTGCGTAGCCAGCGTTTGGTCCACGCCTACCTATTCTGCGGACCCCGGGGTACGGGTAAGACCAGCACGGCCAAAATTTTGGCCAAAGCCGTCAACTGCCGGGCTCCCCGGGAAGGAGAACCCTGCAACGAGTGCCCCAATTGCCTGCGCATTAATGCCGGCAATTCCCTCGACGTCCTGGAAATCGACGCCGCTTCCAACCGCGGCATCGATGAAATCCGGGAATTGATCGAAAAGATTCCTTTAGGACCGGTGGAGGGTCGTTATAAAGTCTATATCATCGACGAAGTCCACATGCTGACGCCGGAGGCCTTTAACGCCCTCCTGAAAACCCTGGAAGAACCGCCGGCCCATGCCCTTTTTATCCTGGCTACCACTGAGCCGCGCAAAGTACTGCCGACCATCCTTTCTCGTTGCCAGCGCTTTGACTTTCACCCCTTGACGGCTACCGCCATCACCGGGCGCCTGCAGCAGGTAGCAGAGGCCAACAATGTACAGATTGAAGGGGCGGCTTTAAGCCTTTTGGCGCGGAAGGCTGCCGGGGGTTTACGCGATGCCTTAAGCCTGCTGGACCAGGTCTTGGCGACCAGTACCGGCAACATCGTTACCGCGGAACAGGTCGCCACCGTCCTGGGAACGGCCCGCCTGGATACTCTGCTGGCCATCACGGACGCCCTGGCTGCCGGTGAAAGCCAAAGAATGCTGCACCTCATTGACGAAGCCCTGGGTTCGGGAATTGAGCCCCAGCGGCTTCTGGAAGATCTCCTGGAACATGCCCGTAACCTGCTGCTTCTGCAAATGGACTCCGGGGCGGGGGAGTTTACCGGGCTCTTACCGGAAGAAGTGGAACAGGTTGTCGCCCAGGCTCAAAAATTTACTTCCCGGCGCCTTTTGGAACTTATGGAACGGCTGCAGGAAGGTGTTGCCGGTCTTCGCTGGAACAACCAGCCGCGCATCCTTCTGGAGATGACTTTAACCGGCTTTCTCCTCTCCCCTGGTCCTTCCCTGGATGAATTAATCCGCCGTGTTAATGAATTGGAAAAACGTCTGGCCGCCCTGGAAGGTAGCCCTTCAGGCAGAAAAAGATTGTCCGGGTCGATGGGCGAGGCTGCGACGGCCGGAACAGGTTCTCTTCACGAACAAAACCGGCGGAACCCGCAACAATTGGACCGGAGAAAGGGTGAAGAAGTACGTACCGCCGGCAAAAAAGAACCGTTTCCGCTGTTGGATTTGACTGCCGTGCGACAAAGATGGCAGGAAGTCCTGGCGGCAGCCCGGCGGGAGAGCGTGCATCTTCAGGCATATCTGCGGGCGGGGGAACCCATAGCCGTTGTAGAAGATACCCTTACCCTGGAGGTAAGAACGGATTTTCATCGGAGTATGCTGGAACAAGAAGCCAATAGGCAGAGGGTGGAAAAAGTTCTGGCCAAGGTTTTCGGCCGTCCCTTTAAACTAAATATTACGGCGGGGAGCCCGATTGAACAAAGGGCGAGTCAAGAAGTTTTGGACAAACTGGTAGAATATTTCGGTCCCGATAAAGTGGAGATTAAAGATTGAAAGGGAGGATACAAAACGTGGGCATGAACAATCTCAACAAAATGATGAAGCAGATGCAAAAGATGCAGGCCCAGATTGCCAAACTCCAGGACGAACTGGGAGAAAGAACGGTGGAGGCCGCCGCCGGTGGTGGTGCCGTAGTGGTGACGGCCAACGGTCGCCAGGAAATAGTGAGCATTAAAATCGATCCGGATGCCGTCGACCCCGAGGATGTTGAGATGCTGCAGGATCTCATCCTTGCTGCCGTCAATGAAGCCCTGCGCCAATCCCAGGAAATGGTGGCCAAAGAAATGGGTAAAATTACCGGAAACATGCGCCTGCCGGGGTTTTAACCTATGTTTTATCCAGATTCCTTGAACAAACTTATTACGGCCCTGGGCAAACTGCCGGGAGTGGGACCTAAGACTGCCCAGCGGCTGGCCTTTTATCTCCTCAACGCACCGGCGGAGGAAGCGGAAAGCTTGGCCGCGGCCATTCTTGAGGCACGCCGGAAAATCCATTACTGTTCTGTATGCGGCAACTTGACCGACCGGGATCCCTGCCATCTTTGCACTGATCCCGAGAGGGATCAAACCATTATCTGTGTGGTGGAGGAGGCCAGGGACATAGTAGCCCTGGAAAAGACCCGCCAGTACAGGGGTTTATATCACGTTTTGCAGGGAGCCATTTCACCCGTGGACGGCATCGGGCCGGAACAGTTAAAAATAAAAGGGCTTTTACGACGCCTGCACGACGGTAAAATTAAAGAAGTAGTTCTGGCCACCAATGCTGATGTGGAAGGGGAGGCTACCGCCCTTTACCTGGCCAAGTTGTTAAAGCCTTTGGCTGTGAAGGTTACCCGTCTTGCTTACGGCCTGCCGGTGGGAAGCGATTTAGAATATGCCGACGAGGTTACCTTGGCCCGGGCCTTCAGCGGCCGCCGCGAGATGGAATAAAAACAGGCAAGAAATTATTCCCAGCTGCATATGTTATAGGCAAAGGGCAGTTGGGGAGGGTACCGCATGCAGCAGAAGGGGGCTTTTGAAGGGAAGTTAGAACAGCTGGCCGATGCCATCAGAGAAGCTAAGGAAGAATGGTGGGCGGCCGAGCGGCTTTTCGCCGAGGTAACCGATCCGTATTTGGTCGATCAGGCAATTTACATGATGGAGGCTGCGGAACGGAAATATATGTACCTGTGGAAGCTGGCAAGGAGTGGAGAATATGGGTGCTGATGTTGTCCAGTTGATTCTGGCGGGAATATTTTTGCTTTTTCTCTTTTATCTTGTAGGCAGCCTTTTATTAAAACCCCTACGGTGGGTCTTTAAGATTATTATTAACTCCTTTTTCGGTCTCCTTCTCCTCTGGGCTTTCAATTTTTTCGGTGCCCATTTTAATTTTTTCATCCCCCTGAACTGGCTTACCGTCATAATCGCCGGTTTTTTAGGCCTGCCCGGCCTTCTTTTACTGATCTTTCTGCGCCTGGTCCTGGGATCTTAGAGATTAAAAGGATTACGTCCGGTTTAAAGCCGGGCTTTTTTATTTTGGGGATTTAGTATGCAATTTGGGGACGGAAGCATAATAACTACCGGAATGAAGAAGACGCGGATAGTCGAGGCATATTTAGGGGAGTACGGCAGCGGCAAATCGGAGAATGCCGTAAACCGGGCCGTTTTTTTACGGGAGCAGGGGCGCCGGGTCACCCTTGCCGATCTGGATACCGTAGAACCGTGTTATACCCTTCGTCCTTTAAAAACCGAGCTGGAAGAAATAGGGATAGAAGTTTTAGCCTGGGAGACGGGGCAGGTGACCGGTTGGGGTGAGGCGGGGACTATCTTACACCCGGCCGTCCGCTGGGCCCTGTACCGGGAAGGGGACGTAATCATCGATGCCGGCTACGGCACGGCCGGAGCCAAAATACTTAATTTGCTGGAGGGAGTTTCTACTTCCCCTGAACTGCAAATCCTGGCGGTAATTAATACGGCCCGGCCAGCAACGGCTACGGTAGAAGATATTATTGACCACGTCCGTTCATTAGGACGGGTGGATGGGTTGTTGAATAACACCCATCGGGGCGAGGCAACGACGGTGGAACTCATCCAGGCCGGGGCAAGGAAGGTAACCGCCGCGGCCAGGGAGTTGAACCTTCCGGTAGTGGCCACGGCCGTAATGTTTGACCTGGTCCCCCTTATGGGTACGCAGGATTGCTGCGGTAATCCCTTGCGGCCGATTAAACGCTTCATGCCCCGGGCATTCTGGTGAAAATTAATACGACGAGGTGTTTTTATATGGCAACTAGGCCCATTACAGGCGAGGAGCGGGCCTTTATGACCGGCAACGAAGTGGTGGCCTGGGCGGCCCTGGCCGCCGGAGCCGACATCATGTACGGCTATCCCATCACGCCGCAAAATGAAATCATGCACTATTGGACGAGGATGGCTCCGAAATACGGACGCGGATTTCTCCAGACAGAAGATGAAATTTCTGCCGGTTTTGCCACCGTAGGGGGTGTATTAGCAGGAAAAAGGGCCTTTACAGCTACTGCAGGGCCGGGCAACGTCCTCATGCAGGAGGCCATGGCCATGGCCGAAATGATGCGCCTGCCCACGGTGGTGGTGGTGACCCAGCGCGGCGGGCCGTCCACGGCCACGGTAATCTACTCCCAGCAGGAACTAAACCTCACCTGCTTCGGCGGCAACGGCGAGGGCTTGCGCATCGTTTATTCCCCTTCTTCCCATGACGAGCTGTTTTTGTATACAATTAAAGCCTTTAACAGCGCCTGGAAATATCGTTTTCCCACCTTTGTCCTGGGGGACGGATATCAATCAAAAATGCGGGAGCCGGTAACCATTTTTGATCCCGAAACCCGGGGCATTACTATGGAACCGTGCCGCCCCATGGTTGGTCTGCCGGGCCTGCCGGGAGAAGAACGCGAACCGGCCCACCTGCGCAATACCTACAACCTGGAAGAAGAGCTTTACGAAGTATTGATGAAAGCCATAAAGGCCTACGATTCTGTGGCGCCCCAGGTGATGGAGTGGGACGTATATGCCGTCGATGACGCCGAACTGCTGATTATCGCCCACGGGGTCGTTTCCCGGGCCGCCCGGGCGGCCGTTGCCGTCTTGCGGGAAAGGGGTTACAAAGCTGGCTATTTCCGCCCCATCACCTTACGGCCCTTTCCGGCGGAACCTTTAAGGCCCCTGGCCGGCCGGGCCCGCCATATCCTGGTGGTAGAATCGGCCTACGGCCAGCTGAAAAGACAGGTCCAGGCCGGGCTTTACGGTATATCTACGCCGGTCACCGGGTACCTGCGCCCGGGAATGGGAATAACACTGGAAGAAATAGTGGAATTTGTCCATGAAAAGGAGCTGATCTAATGGCCATCGCCGTCCAACCGCAAATGCCCCGGGTCTGGCGGCTGGAAACCAAGCCCCACAAATTTTGTCCCGGTTGCGGCCACGGCATTGTCCTCAAGGCCCTGGGCGAAGCCATCGACGCCCTTGGTATCCAGGAACGCACTATTTTCGGGTGCGACATCGGCTGTTCTCTCCTTTCTTGGGACTTTTTCAACCTGGACACCGTCCAGACCCACCACGGCCGCACTACGCCGGTACTGGTGGGCATCAAACGGGCGCGGCCGGAATTAGTAGTTGTTTCCTACATGGGCGACGGCGGCGCCTACGCCATCGGCGCCCAGCACCTGGTCAGCAGCGCCGCCCGCAACGACCTGGTGACCATTATCGTGGTCAACAACACCGTTTACGCCATGACTGGCGGCCAGATGGCCCCGACTACCCTGCCGGGCCAGAAGACGGAAACAACCCCCTACGGCCGCGACGCCGGCCTCACCGGACGGCCCATCCTGGGACCGGAACTGGTGGCGGCCATCGCCCCGCCGGGGGCCTACGTAGCCCGGGGGAGCATCGCCAATATCGTCCAGTTAAAAAACTTTATCCAGAAGGGCCTGCAGAACCAGGTGGAAGGCCGAGGCATCGCCTTTATCGAGGCCCTGTCGTCCTGTCCTACCAACTGGCACACCAATGCCGCAGCTACCTGGCGTTTTGTGGAAGAAGAAATGACGGCTTATTTTCCTATCGGGGAATTCAGGACGCCGGACGAAAAACCGTCCGGACGCTTGCGGGAGGTGCCTCCCCGTGGACTTTAATCTTAAAATCGCCCTAGCCGGGGAAGGCGGGCAGGGGGTGCAGGCGGCGGCCGAGATCATCACCGAAGCGTCCTATCGGGCCGGCTTCCAGGCCCTGTATATCCCCAATTTCGGCGTGGAGCAGCGGGGCGGCGTTTCGGTGGCCTTTGTCCAGATAAGCAGGGAGCCGGTGAGTGCGCCTAAATTTACTACCGGCGATATAGTGGTAGCTTTGAGCACCCGGGCCGTGGAACGGGTACGGCAGTATGTAGGCGAGAAGACTTTACTGGTTTATGAGGGCGGTCTGGAAGACGACGTGCGGCGGGTTTACGGGGAAAAACAGAGGCGTCTGGCCGTCCCGGCCCTATTCATAGCCCAGGAGGAAATGCATCCCCGTGTCTTTAACGTTATCATCCTGGGAGTGCTGGTAGGCATCACGGGTTTTTTGAAAGTAGAAGATGTACAACAGGCCCTGGAACGCCAGTTGGGCCACAAGTTTGCCCAGGACCCGAATCTTAGGGAGCTAAACTACCGCGCCCTGGCGCGAGGCTACGATATTGGCAGGCAGAAGCAAGGAGTTAGCAGTAAACGTACGAATGTTTAAAGGGGCGAAGGATTTTGAGCTCAGTTTTTAAGGCCATTACCACAGAAAACGGTAAAGGGATATTTCACCTGTTTCCAGCCCTGTGCAAGGGCTGCGGCCTCTGTATCGAGAAGTGCCCAGTAGATACTATCGGCTGGGCTAAACAACTGGGGGCCTTCGGCACCCCGGTGGTAGAGCCCGGTCACGGCAAACCCTGCATAGCCTGTAAAAAGTGCCAGCTCGTTTGCCCCGATGCCGCTATCTGGATCGAAAGGCGCGACGGCAGGGGGCGGGATACTCCAGGTCAATCGTGAAATGCCGGCTAACCTGCGGCGAAAGCCGTCATCCTGCGGGGGTCACGACGGTCAAGAAATAATTAAAAGTGACGATTAATATTAATGAAAACCGCAAAAGGCGAACCTGACCGAAAGGCAGGGGCGCAAAGCCACGGGCCTAAAACCTTAACAGGTCATGGCAGCCGGGTTGCCGGGTAAATCATACGTAATTGGCTAACGATTATGGGCAACTCCGGTTAATGCGGGTTGTCTAATTTTTTTAGGAGTTTTCGAAGGAGGTAAGTTGAATGAAGTACAAAAAACTAATTGGTGTGGTGGCCATGGCCGGCCTATTCTTATATGCCGGTATAGCTTACGCTTATCCGGGCAAGGGTAACAGTAGTCATAAAGCTAGCCATTATGGGGCGGCCGCCGCAGGGAAGACTGATTATCGGTCTTATGTTAACGCCGGGGTTGAAAGGGAAGATAGCAATTTAAAAGACGATAGCAAATTAGAAACTGAAGTGAACCAGCAAGAAAGAGAGATGCAAGAAGAGTCCGGGATTACAAGTAGTAAGGGGCTAAAAGATCAAAATAGGAAAAGGGAACAGATAACAGAAGAAGTCCAAAATGAAGGTTTGGAAAAATTCCGAGGCCGGATTCGGGTAAAAAATAAAGAGATAAAATTTGATGTACCGCCAGTAATTAAATCCGGCCGCACTCTGATCCCTGTCAGGGCGGTTACGGAAGGCCTGGGTGCAACTGTTAACTGGGATGAGGCAACCAATACCGTAACCATAACCAAAAATGGGGTTACCGTAGTACTTATCCTTGGCAGCACGGAAGTAACGGTTAATGGAACAAAAATGAATTTAGATGTTCCGGCTCTATTAATTAGCAACCGTACTTTTGTGCCCTTGAGGTTCTTAAGTGAAGTATTTAAAGAAAAAGTAAATTATAATGACGCCACTGGCGACATCGATGTTGGCGACAATAATGATAGCGACATAGAAACTGGCGATATTGATGTTGAAGAAGGTACAGGAGAGACGACGGAATCACCGACATCAACGGCTCCGGAAACATCATCGAGTACCAATTCGACTACAACAGAAGTATCGACCTCTACGGAAACAGTACCCACCGCTGACAATACAAATAGTACTGGTACGACAACTCTTCCTTCCAATCCAGCGCCAGTTCCAACGACCTCCTCAATACCTGCCGCTTAAAGCGGCAATAAAACCCCTGCCTTATTAGGTGAGGGGTTTTATTGTGCAATAACTGGAGGTAAAGCATGGGGCGGCCGGACGGCGGCCCCATAAAATCATTGACAGGTTCAATGTGTTAAGGATATATTAAAATTGGAGAAAGAGAAACCCCTGGCTACCCTGCAGGGGTAAAGGAAAAGGGAGGGGAAAATTTTTTGCGTATCGTTTTTATCGGTCAGGCTCCTTTTGGCAAAGACTGCCTTAAGGCCCTCCTTGATCAGGGGGAAGAAGTAGTCGGCGTCCTTACCGTACCGGACCGGCCGGGGCAAAAAGGGCCTAACCCGGTTAAAGAGCTGGCCCTGGAGCGCGGCCTGCCCCTCTTGCAGCCGGCACGTTTGAAGGAGCCGGAAGCCCTGAAATGGGTTGAAAACCTAAGACCTGATTTGCTGGTACTGGCCTTTGTAACCGATATCGTCCCCAAGGCCATGATCGATCTGGCCACCCACGGCGGCATTAATTATCATCCTTCACTGCTGCCCAAATACCGTGGCGGCAGCGCCATGAACTGGGCCATTATCAACGGTGAAACGGAAACGGGCGTCACCATCCACCAAATAGATGCCGGCATCGATACCGGACCGATAATCCTGCAGCGAAAAGTGGCCATCGATCCCGATGATACGGTGAAATCCCTATATTTTGAAAAACTTTATCCCTTAGGCGTGCAAATGGTGGCCGAAGCCGTCCGCTTGATCCGGGAAGGGAAGGCAAACCCTGTACCCCAGGATGAAAGCCTGGCTTCCTATCAACCGGTGATAAAAGAGGCGGATGTAAGGATTGATTGGCGGCAAAGCACGCAGAAGATTTACAATTTAATCCGCGGTTCCAACCCCAGCCCGGGGGCCTGGACGACCTTCCGGGGAGAAAAGTTGAAAATATGGGAGGCCTCTCCCATTAGCGGGTGTGGTGCACCGGGCAGGATAATTGATGTAATACCTGAAGAAGGGTTCGCCGTAGCAACTGGAGATGGAGCCCTCCTGGTGCGGCGGGTGCAGTATGGCGGCAATATGGAAAAAATACCGGCCGGAGGCTTTGTGACCGAAGCCGAAGTCGTAAAGGGGGAAGAACTGCTGTAATTTTTCCTGTCTGCTGGTTAGACCATAAGACAGGAAGCTAGTTTACGAAAAATGGTGAAAGACCTTCAGACCGGTTTTTTTTCGTCGGCCTGAAGGGTTTTATAAGCCAGAGAATTCTTGACACCTGTTCAAAGCTACTGATAGATTTAAATAAATGAATATTAACTCTTTGTGATATTATTAACAAAATAGACTGGGGGCGGTAAAAGAGAAGCTAAAAACTTTATTATCTTACCCTGGGTCCACCGTTTTAAGCGGTGTTAGCTATAAAATTATGGCCTTGGTCAAGATTTTTAAAAAGGGGAAGGGAGAGGGGTTAATTAATGATCGATCAATCAACCCTGAACGAATTGGTAAGAATTGTCGGGAAAGATAATGTGTTGACCTCCAAAGTGTCATTAAATACCTACATGTATGACGCCTCCCTGGTTTACGGGTCGCCGGAAGTAGTAGTCTATGTTCAGAATGCCCAGCAGATCGCGGCCATTCTGAAGCTGGCCAGCAGCAAAAAAATTCCCGTGACTCCCCGCGGCGGGGGTACTTGCTTGAGCGGCGGCGCCGTGCCCCAGCGTGGAGGCATAGTTATCGTCATGACCAGGATGAACCGTATCCTGGAAATCGATCCGGAAAATCGCGTGGCGGTTGTAGAACCGGGCGTGACCAATATGGAGTTGCAGAAGGCCGTCGCCCCTTACGGCCTGGTTTACATGCCCGATCCTGCCAGCCAGAAGGTGTCGACCATGGGCGGCAACCTGGGAGAAAATTCGGGCGGTATGCGCGGCATTAAGTACGGCCTTACCAAAGATTATATTATCGGCATGGAACTAGTTTTGTCCAACGGGGAAATTGTACAACTAGGCGGCAAGGTGGAACCGATAGCCCAGGAGCTTAACCTTAATGCCCTGTTGATCGGTTCAGAAGGCAACCTGGGCATTGCCACCAAGATAATCTGCAAACTGTCGCCGGCGCCGCGCGCCAACCGCACTATGTTGGCAATATACAATACCCTTGAAGACGCCGGTGAATCGGTGTCTGCCATTATCGCCCACGGTATTATACCCTGTACTTTGGAACTTATGGACAATAAAATCATCAATGCCGTTGAAGACTGGCTGCACATCGGCCTGCCGATAGAGGCAGGGGCAATTCTTTTAATTGAAGTGGACGGTTGGGATGCCGGCCTCGACCGTCAGGCCCAGCAGATCATGCAGATCTGCCGTGAAAAAGGGGCTGTTGACGTGAAGCTGGCCAAGAACGCCAAGGAGAGGGACGATCTATGGACGGCCAGGCGGATGGCCATCGGTGCCATCGGTCGTCTTGCCCCCAACTATGATATGGAAGACGCCACCGTACCGCGAACCAAACTGCCGGAAATCCTTAAGGAAGTGAACCGTTTAAGCAAGGAATACGATTTGGCCATCGGCATGCTAGCCCATGCCGGTGACGGCAACCTGCATCCCCTGGTCCTTTTCGATGAGCGGAATAAAGAACAAATGGAAAGGGTGGAAAAAGTCAGGGCCGCCCTGTTTAAAAAGGCCCTGGAATTGGGAGGCACCCTTTCCGGCGAGCACGGCATTGGTTTAGCCAAGCTGGAATTTGTACGCTGGGCCTTCAATCCGGAAGAAATTAATTTCCTGCGCCGGGAACGTCTGGCCTTTGATCCCTACGACATTTTGAATGCCGGTAAAACCGTACCGGACAACGATACGGCGGCCTGAGGAGGACGACAGCATGCGGCAAGAAATCGTTCAAAAGCTGGAAAAAATCGTGGGTAGCGACAACTGCCGGTTGGATGCGGAAGTAAGGAACCTGCACAGCTTAAGCAAAAATTCCGCTCCGGAAGCCGTCGTGTATCCGGAGGACAGCCGGCAGGTAGCCGATATTTTGCGGCTTGCCGGAGAAGAGGGTCTACCCGTAGTGCCCTGGGGGGCCGGAACCATGGCCGGGCGCGGGTTGTTATCCCTTAATGGGGGATTGGTAATCAACCTCACCCGGATGAACAAGATCATTGAATATGATTATGAGAATATGACTGCTTATGTGGAAGCAGGTATTCCTTTAGGTGAATTGCAGAAAACATTAAGGACTCACAACCTCTTTTGGCCGGTTGAGCCTGTTGAACCGGATACCTGCACCGTAGGCGGGTGTATAGCCGCCGGGGCTTCGGGTCCCAGTAAACTGGGATACGGTGACGTTAAATTCCATATATTGGGGTTGGAGGTCGTTTTACCTACCGGCGAAATTATTCGGACCGGTGGGAAAACCGTTAAAAACGTGCAGGATTACGACAACACCCGTTTTCTTGCCGGTTCGTGGGGTTCCCTGGGCATTATCACCAAGGCCATGTTGAAGCTGCGTCCCGTGCCGGAAAAAGAGACGACGGTCTTTTTATCCTTCAAGCAGTTGAAGGAAGCTATTGGGGCGGCTCGCATTATCCGCAATGAGACATTGCCCCTCTCCCTGGAATTGCTGGACGATAATGCCATGGCCGTCTTGGCCCGGGCCGGTTGGCAGCCGCCGGGCAAGGGGGCGGGTGTTCTTGTCAGTTATAGCGGCTTCCGCGAGCAGGTAGACACCCAGGTGGACTATGTTAAAAAACAATTTTCCGGGGCCAGCATCCTCGAAGGTGAGAAAGCGGTAGCGGCCTGGCGGGCACGCCGGCAGTTGTTCCCCGCTTTTGCTGGCAATACGGGAGCAGTAATGGTCAGCGCGGCCGTACCCTTTACGGCCTTGGAAGAATTTATAACCCGGGCGCGGGAAGAACTGGACCGGAGCCGTAAAGGTTCGGCATTGATTTCCCATTTCGGCAACGGCCACGTCCATATTTTGTTGGATGCGGCGCCCGAAACCTATGCCGGTGTCCAGGGGATAGTGAATACCCTGGCTTCCCTGGCAGAAAATCTGGGGGGCCTGTTGGTGGTCGACAACACTGAGGACTTATCTTTAACGCGACGCTGGGTCGAGGCACGGGGTAAGGCCATCATGGAATTGCTCTCCCGGATTAAGGCGGCCTTTGACCCCAAGGGGATTATGGCTCCGAACAGCAAGGTCCTGGCCTATGTTACCAATAACAGCAGGGCGGTATCCTGAAGCGAGGAGGAACAGGGAATGGTAAAGACATTTCGGCAGTATGAAGAAGATATCGTCCGTTGTAACCGCTGCGGTTTCTGTGAAGAGGTATGCCCTACCTATAAAGTGACCGGAGAGGAGTTCTCCCTGGCCCGGGGTCGTAATCGCTTAATGCGCCAGTCCATGGAAGGACATTTTGACTTAACAAAAGAGAAAGAGATAAACCACCATATTTATTCTTGTCTTCTCTGCGGCGCCTGCGCCGCCGCCTGCCCATCCTCGGTGATCACCGATACCCTGGTAAAAGCCGCTCGGGCAGAGATTACCAAAGCCAACGGCAATCCCTTCCCCATCCGCATGGCTTTACACGGGGTGCTGGCCAGGCAGAGACGTCTTACCCTGGGGGCCAAAGCCCTGCGGTTTTACCAGCGTAGTGGCGCCAGGTGGCTTGCCCGTCATACCGGTTTTCTGGGACTGTTGGGCTCCCTGGGTAAGGCCGAAGGACTGCTTCCCGACGTTCCGGCCCGAACTTTAAGGGAACGCCTGCCGGAAGTTTTAAAGAAACCGGCAAAACCACGCCACAAAGTGGCCTATTTTGCCGGCTGCATGATGAACAACTTCTTCCCCCAAATCGCCGAAGCCACATTGAGGGTTTTGCAGGAAAACGATATCGAGGTGGTGGTGCCGGAGTCTAACTGCTGCGGCATTCCCCATGAAGCCTACGGCGAGACGGAGATGCAAATTAAGCTGGCCAAAGAAAACCTGGATTCCTTTAAACGCCATGATGTCGAAGCGATAGTAACCGACTGCGCCAGCTGCGCCCACGGCCTCCATTATTACGCCGAACTCCTAAAAGACGATCCCCAGTATGGTCCTCTGGCCCAGGAGTTTTCTGCCAAAGTGAGGGAAGCTTCCCAGTATCTCGCGGAAGTAGGGTTTAAGAAAGAAATGGGGCCGGTCAACGCTACGGTGACTTATCACGACCCGTGCCACGCCGTCCGCGGTATGAAGATCAAAGAACAGCCGCGCCAGATTCTGAAAAGCATACCTGGGGTTAAATTTGTAGAGATGAACGAGGCCGACTGGTGCTGCGGCGGCGCCGGCTCTTATAACGTCACCCATTACGAACTGTCCCAGCGGATTTTGGCCCGCAAGATGGGCAACTTTAAAAAGACCGGAGCACAATATCTGGCTACTTCCTGTCCGGCCTGCCTGATGCAGTTGGCCCACGGCCTGGACGTCCACAAGCTTTCGGCCCGGGCCGTCCACGTTATGCAGCTTTTAGATCAGGCCTACCAGAACCGGTCGGCCAAAAGCGGCGCCAAGGCCGGTTAGATAAAAAGATTTTGCCTCCTGCCTGCGGCAGGGGGCTTTTTTATTTCATACACCCCGGCAGGGCTGAATAGGATCATCTTGGGGGGTGAGGAGATGATCCTGTTGTGGCGCCAACGCCGGTTGTTAAACTTCCTGCTTCCGGCATTTATATTTTTCCTCGGACTTTACCTGGGAGCCAGGTTCGCCGATTATCAGCCCCTGGCCACAGTTGCTGGGCGGAGCAAAAGACTGCTGCCCATTTATAGCGTCGCCACAAAGGAAAAAAAGGTGGCCCTTTCCTTTGACGCGACGTGGGGGGCCGAGTATACACCGAAACTTTTGGCCACTTTAAAGCAGCATAATGTGCGTACAACTTTTTTTCTAACTAATATCTGGCTGGAAAAATATCCCGATATAGCCAAACAGATCGCCGCCGCCGGCCATGAAATCGGCCTTCATTCGGCCACCCATCCCCATTTTACCGCTTTGAGCGAGGCAGAAATGGAGCGGGAGCTCCAGGAAAACAGTAAGAAGGTACAGGAGATCACGGGATACAAGGCGGAACTCTTCCGGCCGCCCTTCGGCGATTATAACGATGCGGTAATCCGGACCGCCGAGCGCCTGGGGTACCGGGTCATCCAATGGGATGTAGATTCCCTTGATTGGCAGGAACATATGACGGCGACGGCCATCCTGGAGCGGGTATTGAAAAATATAAAGCCGGGGTCTATCGTCCTTTTCCACAATAACGGCCGCTATACAGCCGACGTGCTGGGTCCCCTGCTGGAAAGGCTCAAGGCCGACGGTTACCAGGTTGTGCCGGTGGGGGAACTGATTATCAAGGGAGATTATTATATTGACCACGCCGGCGTCCAGCATCCCGGGCAGTGAGGTTGGAAAAAATATTTTGCAGAAAGGTGATGTGTGTTACAATAAAACCGTGAAGACCCAAGGGCGGGCGCCTCTCTGGGAGGCGCTTTTGAATTACAGGCGTCGACGCCTTAATTCCTGGCATACCCCCGGGCATAAAAACGGGGCCTATACTTGGCCTGGGTGGCGCCAAACCCTGGGGGAGGAAACCCTGGCTCTGGACCTCACCGAAGTCCCTGGACTGGACAATCTGGCCTGTCCAGCAGGAGCCATCCGTAAGGCCCAGGAGAAGGCCGCGGCCTTTTACGGTGCGGCGCGGACCTTTTTTTTGGTCAACGGTGCCAGCAGCGGGTTGATGGCTGTAATTATGGCCACCTGCCGCCCCGGTGACGAGGTTATTTTACCCCGTTATGCCCACCGTGCCGTTTTTAGCGGGTTAATTTTAAGCGGAGCCAGGCCGGTTTATTTGCCGGAGGAATGGCTGGCCTCGCCTGTCGTTCCCCTGGGAGTGACGCCGGCGGCCCTGGCCCGGACCTTGAAAGACCATCCCCGGGCGCGGCTGCTCATCCTGGTTCATCCAACCTACGAGGGGATCGTTCCCCGCACCCGGGAGTTGATAGATCTGGCCCACGCCCATGGCCTGGCCGTTTTAGTCGATGCCGCCCACGGGGCCCACTTCGGTCTGGAGCCGCGGTTGCCGCCCGCTCCTTTGGCCTTGGGCGGAGATTATGTGGTCCAGAGTACCCACAAGACCATGGGGGCCCTCACCCAGGCGGCCATGTTGCACTTGCGCCAGGGGGAGGCGGCGGAGACAGTGGCGGCTTCC
Organism: Moorella humiferrea; assembly: GCF_039233145.1. Classification (NCBI taxonomy): domain Bacteria; kingdom Bacillati; phylum Bacillota; class Clostridia; order Neomoorellales; family Neomoorellaceae; genus Neomoorella; species Neomoorella humiferrea. Next base: position 41,063 of record NZ_CP136419.1, read on the forward strand.
CTGAACCTTATACAGACCACGAGCCCTTCCTATCTTCTCCTGGCTTCCCTGGACACTTCCCGGCTGCTGGCGGAGGAACGGGGACGACGGGACTGGAGCCGGACCGTCGACAGGGTGCTGCAGTTGCGGCAGAAACTGGCGGCTGCCGGCATACCTTGCCTTGAATCCGAGGACGTGCGGGGAGCGGCGGCAGCCGGCCTGGACGTCACCCGCCTGGTAATACCGGCGACCGCCTTTGGTACCGGTGGCATTGAGGCGGCGGCCTATTTACGGCGGGCCGGTCAGGAAGTTGAGCTGGCCGGCCCGGATTATATCCTGCTTATCATCACCCCCGGCGACGGGTGGGACAAAATCGCCTCCCTCTTTCAGGCCCTGGTGCGGGCGGCAAAAGTATTGCCGGCGGGGGGTGGGGAGCAAGGGAAACGGCTGTTCCATCCCTGGACAGGCCGTCCCCGGCAGGTTCTAACGCCGCGAGAGGCCTGGCTGGCTCCCCGTCGTGAAGTATCCTTGAAGGAGGCCCGCGACCGGATTTGCGCCGAGCTGATCGCTCCCTGCCCTCCGGGTACGGCTTTGGTCGTTCCCGGAGAGGTGCTGGATGAAGGGGTGCTCACCGTTTTGGCCTCATTCCGGGGCGAAGAGGGCAGGGTTTGGATAGTAGACCATTAAGATGTTGATGAAGAAGGTGACATTGCTTGCCCGGCGGCCTTTTTATCACCCTGGAAGGCCCCGATGGGGCCGGAAAGACCACCCAGATAAAGTATTTGGAACATTTTTTTCATGGACAGGGCATGGCCGTTGTCTGCACCCGGGAACCGGGGGGCACCCCCCTGGCGGAAGCCATCAGGCGGCTGCTGCTGGAACCGGCATACACTCCCATAGACGGTCGTGCCGAAATTTTACTCTATGCCGCCGCCCGCGCCCAGCACGTCGCCATGCGCATCCGGCCCGCCCTGGCGTCCGGTGAGGTTGTCCTCTGCGACCGCTTCATTGATTCTACCGTGGCCTATCAGGGGTACGGGCGCCGCCTGGATATAGAAATGGTGCGCCGGGTGAACGAATGGGCGACGGGGGGATTACTGCCTGACCTTACCCTTTTAATCGATGTGCCGGTGGAAGTTGGTTTGGCACGGCTCCGGCAAAAAAGAGACGTGGACCGCCTGGAAGGAGAAGAACTGGAATTTCACCGGCGGGTGCGGCGGGGCTACCTGGAATTATGGCGGCTGGAGCCGGAACGCATCCGCCTCATTGACGGCAGGGGTACGCCTGAAGACGTCTGGAGGCGCATTAAAGGGGTGGTGGAACCCTGGTTGGAGGCGCGCGTAAAAGGGAGGGACGGTTAAATGGCGACAGAAAAATCCCCCGCCTTTGTCAACGCCCGCCGGCAGCTGCAGCAGGCCTTGAAGAAGGGTAAGGTGGCCCATGCCTATCTCTTTACCGGCGGGGATGAGGAAGCCCGGATAGAACTGGCCGAGTACTTGGCCGCGGTCTTGAACTGCCGCGAGCCCTCAGGTGAAGAACCGTGCGGCTGCTGCCGCTCCTGCCGGCAGATGGCGGGTGGTAACCACCCCGACTTCCATCTTGTTCGCCCCCAGGGGGCCACGTTGAAAATAGAGCAGATTCGTGAACTGGAAAGGCGCCTGGCCTTACGTTCCTTCCAGGGAGGAGCACGGGTAGCCGTTTTGGCTGGAGCCGAAACCATGACTGAAGCGGCGGCCAACTGTCTGCTGAAAACCCTGGAGGAGCCGCCGCAAGGAGCTTACCTCATTTTACTGGCAAAACGGCCGGATTTGCTGCCGGCCACCATCCGGTCTCGCTGTCAAGAATTGCATTTAAAGGATGAGGAAGAGGAAGCCTTTGCCGGCATTAACTATTGGCAGCGCCTAATGGGGGCCGATTTGAGGGCAATGGCGCAGGAAATCCTGCCGGACCTGGAAAAAGAAGAGGACCTCAAAGGCATCCTCGAAGCTATGTCACTGGCCTGCCGCGATCAGCTTGTCTGGCAAATGACCGGTACGGAAAAACTATTATTGCGACCGGAAGGTTTTTTGCCGTCGTCCATGACACCGAGACAACTGTGGCACTGTTACCGCTTAATTCAGGAATGCCGGGCGGCTGTAGACCATAACGGCAACCGCCGCCTGATACTGGAAGCTTTAATGTTTAATCTTCTTGAAATAAAGACAGGGGAGGTGAGGGGTGATAGTTACGGTTATAGGCGTGCGCTTTAAAAAGGCCGGTAAAATATATTACTTCGACCCCGGGAACCTGGAGTTAAAGAAAGGCGATGCCGTAATCGTGGAAACAGCCCGGGGATTGGAGTTCGGCGAGGTGGTCATCCCGCCGCGCCAGGTCGATGAAAAACAAATCGTGCAGCCCTTGCGGCCGGTGATACGTCGGGCGACGGCCGCCGATATTGAACAGGTGCGTATAAATCAGGAAAAGGAGAAAGAGGCATTTGCCATCTGCCGGCAGAAAATCGCCGAGCATGGCTTGCCCATGAAGTTGATAGATGTGGAGTTCACCTTTGACGTCAGCAAGATCGTTTTCTATTTTACGGCCGAAGGGCGGGTCGATTTCCGCGAACTGGTCAAAAGCCTGGCGGCCATTTTTCGTACCAGAATCGAATTGCGTCAGATAGGCGTTCGGGATGAAGCCAAACTCCTGGGAGGGCTGGGCTGCTGCGGCCGACCGGTTTGCTGCGCCACTTTTCTGGGGGAATTCGACCCCGTTTCCATTCGCATGGCCAAAGAGCAGAACCTGTCTTTAAATCCGAGTAAAATTTCGGGTCTCTGCGGGAGGCTCATGTGCTGTCTGCGCTATGAAAACGAGGTTTATGAAGAGGCACGGCGTCATTTTCCTCCGTGCGGCACAACGGTCCAGACGCCCGCCGGACCCGGGCGGGTGGCGGGGCACAACGTCCTTAAAGGAACGGTCTTTGTGGAGCTTCCTGAGCAAGGCACCATGGAATTTTCCCTGAAAGACATTGGGAGAGAAGAAAATGAGCGGTAATTTCGCTATTACCAATGAAGGCACCCTCGCCGTTGCCCTGGCGGAATTGGAAGCCCATCTAGGTGAAGTTATGAAGGAAGTACGGCGCCTGCGGGCTCTGGCCCGATCCCTGGAAGAGGAAAACCAGCGCCTTAGAACGATAATGATTGCCGAACAGGCCGGGGAAGGCGGTTATCAAAGTTTGCTGCGTTTTTATGAAGAAGGGTTTCACGTGTGTCCTCCCCATTTTGCCCGGGTGCGGGATGGTGAGGGCTGCCTTTTCTGCTTGAGTTTTCTGGAGAAAAAAAAGGGGATGCCTTCCCATGGCTAACCTTTATTTGGTGGCTACCCCCATCGGTAACCTGGAGGACATTACCCTGCGGGCTTTAAAGATATTGGGAGAAGTCGATTTAATCGCCGCCGAAGATACCCGGCGCACCCGGGAACTTTTGGCCCATTATAATCTGCATACACCTTTGACGAGCTATCATCGCCACAACTTGAGGAGCAAAACGCCTTATCTATTAAAAATGCTGCTGGAAGGTAAAAAACTGGCCCTGGTTTCTGACGCCGGAATGCCGGGCATCAGCGATCCTGGTGAAGAGCTGGTGCGGGAGGCTATAGACGCCGGGATCAACGTGGTCCCCATACCCGGTCCCAACGCCGCCCTGGCCGCCCTGGTGGCTTCGGGGCTACCGACCTCCCGTTTTGTTTTTGAAGGCTTTCTACCCCGGAAGGGGAAGGAAAGGCGGGAGAGGCTGATCGCTCTGGCGGCGGAAGAGCGGACCCTGATTTTTTATGAAGCCCCCCACCGCCTGGTTAATACCCTTGATGATTTGCTGGCGGCCCTAGGGGACCGCAGGGTTGCCGTCGGGCGGGAGCTCACCAAAATGTTTGAGACGATATGGAGGGGGATGCTTTCGGAAGCGATAGCTTTTTTCCAGGCTAACCCGCCCCGCGGGGAGATAACCCTGGTGGTGGCCGGGGCTGCCCCATCGGCCTCGTTCCAGTACGATCCAGCCCGGGCGGCGGCAGAAGTCAAAGAGCTGGAGGAAGCTGGGGTTGAGCGCAAAGCGGCCATGGCTATGATAGCCAGGCGCTACGGCCGGTCACGGCGGGAAATTTATCGCGCCTGTTTGGAAGAACGCCAAAAATAAAAAAAGGCGCCCGGGGCGCCCTCTTTTGCAAGTCATGTACCTTTTTTAGACGGCCTTGGCCTGCTGGCTCATGGCTTCCAGGCAGGCGCGGCAGACGTTTTTACCGTGGAAATTGACGGTATCCTCCGCGTTGCCGCAGAAAACACAGCCGGGTTGATACTTTTTAAGGATGATCTTTTCGTTGTCGACGTAAATCTCCAGCGCATCCTTTTCGTCGATGCCGAGGGTACGCCGCAACTCAATGGGAATGACGACCCGGCCGAGCTCGTCCACTTTACGGACAACACCGGTCGACTTAATCATGGCTCTCCCCTCCTCTATTTCAACATGTTTCGACAACCTGTCTATATGGTACCAGCGTTTCCAGTAATAGTCAACCATAATTTGGCCAGAAAAATAGCCTTCTGGCGCCATTATAGTCAAAACTTGACAACTTGCTCTTTTTTTTAATATAATACACCTGAATTTGCCGAAAGGGGACGACGGGATATGGGGGACAAGGTTTTTTACGTCACCACCCCTATCTATTATCCCAGCGATAAATTGCATATCGGTCATGCCCTGACAACCACCATGGCCGACACCCTGGCCCGCTACAAACGCCTGAGGGGTTACGACGTCTATTTTTTGACGGGCTCCGATGAACACGGTCAGAAGATCCAGCGTAAGGCGCGGGAAGCGGGTATGCCGCCTAAAAAATATGTAGATGGGATTGTAGCCACCTTTCAGGAACTGTGGCGACGTCTTAATATTTCTTATAACGACTTTATTCGCACCACAGAGCCGCGGCACAAGCGGGTGGTCCAGTATCTGCTGCAAAAAATTTATGATCAGGGAGATATTTATAAGTCCACCTACGAGGGATGGTACTGCACCCCGTGTGAAACCTTCTGGACGGAACGTCAACTGGTGGATGGCAATTGTCCCGATTGCGGACGACCGGTCGAGCTGGTCAAGGAAGAGAGCTATTTCTTCCGGATGAGCAAATATGCCGACCGCTTGCTAAAGTATATCAAAGAACACCCTGAATTTATCCAGCCCGCTTCCCGGCGCAATGAAATGATCAGCTTCATCGAAAGCGGGCTGGAAGATTTGTGTATTTCCCGGACCACCTTTGACTGGGGCATACCGGTCCCCATGGATCCGAGGCATGTTATCTACGTCTGGTTTGACGCCCTCACCAATTATATTTCCGCCCTGGGATACGGTACGGAGGACGACCATCTCTTTCATAAATACTGGCCGGCCGCCGTACACCTGGTGGGCAAAGACATCGTCCGCTTTCATACCGTAATCTGGCCCATTATTCTAATGGCCGCCGGCATCGAACCGCCCCGGCAGGTTTTCGGCCACGGTTGGCTCCTGGTAGACGGCGGCAAGATGTCCAAGTCCAAAGGCAATGTGGTCGATCCCATGGTGCTTATCGACCGCTACGGTGCCGATGCCATTCGCTATTTTCTCCTGCGGGAAATGCCCTACGGCGCCGACGGTTATTACAGCGAAGAGGCCTTAATCAACCGCATCAACACCGATCTGGCCAATGACTTTGGCAATTTGTTGAGCCGGACGACGGCCATGATCGAAAAATTTAACGGCGGTATAATCGAGTCGCCTGCAGCTCCGGAACCCCTCGATGATGATTTGATAGCCACGGCAAGGCTTGTGCCGGACGAAGTAGATGCGGCCCTGAACAATTTTGAGTTTGCCCGGGCCTTAACGGCCATTTGGCGCCTAGTCAACAGAGCCAATAAATATATCGAAGAGACGGCGCCCTGGGCCCTGGCCAAAGACCCTTTAAAAAGGCCGCGTCTCAATACGGTCCTTTATAACCTGGCCGAAGCCATACGTCAGGCGACGGTTATGGTGGGCCCCTTTATGCCCGGGGTACCGCCGCGAGTATGGGAGCAACTGGGTCTAGTCGATCTCCCGGCGGCCCACACCTGGGAGAGCCTCGCCGTCTGGGGAGGCATACCGGCCGGCATACGGGTGAAAAGGGGTCCGGCCCTCTTTCCGCGCATTGAAATAAAGAAGGAAGAAGGGGAAGAAACGATGACGGAACAGGAAAAAGGGGCGGCAACGTCGCCTGCCGTAAATGAAACCCAGGAAGCTGCGGCGGGAGACGAAGAGATAACCATTGAAGAATTCGCCCGCATAAAACTAAGGGTGGCAGAAGTACTGGCGGCCGAGAAGGTGGCCAATGCCGACAAGCTTTTGAAGCTGGAAGTCAAAGTCGGCAATGAGCGCCGTACCATCGTGGCCGGCATCGCCCGTTATTACCGGCCAGAAGAGCTGGTGGGCAAAAAGGTGGTCATCGTGGCCAATTTGAAACCGGCCAAACTGCGGGGTATACTCTCCCAGGGGATGGTCCTGGCGGCAGTGGACGATGAGGGTTTAAGCCTGATTACGCCGGAGCGGGAAATTAAAGACGGCACTCCGGTGCGGTAGGGTGTAGAGATTTGCCGGCATTAATCGATTCCCATGCCCACCTTAACGATCCGGCCTTTGCCGGCGACCTTAATGCCGTGCTGGGGCGTTTAAAGGAGGCCGGCGTGGCGGCCGTAATCAATGTGGGCTATGACGTCCCTTCATCGCGGCGGGCGGTGGAACAGGCCCATACCTGGCCCTTTATCTATGCCGCCGTGGCCGTCCATCCCCATGATGCGGCGACCTTTGATTCTGAGGCGGAGGCGGTAATAGGTGGCCTGGCGCGGGACGCCCGGGTGGTGGCCATTGGGGAAACGGGCCTCGATTATTATCGAAACCTTTCCCCGCGGCAGCGTCAGCAAGAAGTCTTTCGCTGGCATTTGGACCTGGCCCGTACACTACGCCTGCCGGTAATCGTCCATGACCGCGACGCCCACGGCGATACCCTGCGTATTTTAAAAAAGGCTGCTCCTTTTCCGGCAGGAGGGGTTCTCCACTGTTTTTCCGGTAGCTGGGAAATGGCCCGGGAGTGCCTGGATATGGGCTTTTATATTTCCTTGGCCGGCCCGGTGACCTTTAAAAATGCAGCCAGACTGCGGGAAATAGCAGGACGGGTGCCCATGGACCGCCTTCTTGTCGAAACCGACTGCCCCTACCTTACCCCTGAACCCCATCGCGGCAAGCGCAATGAACCGGCCTATGTAAAACTGGTGGTGGAAGCCGTAGCCGTCACCCGCGGACTTCCCTTTGAGGCCGTTGCGGAAGCCACTGCGGCCAACGCCCGCAGGCTCTTCGGCCTTTAGATCCTGCCTTGAAAGGCAGGATTTTTTAACGGGTATAAAAGGCGAATATTCTGGCAAGGCTATAGCCGGCAAAATATGGAAGGAGGGGGAACGTGATAAAAATATCACTTCCTTCCGGCCGGCGGCCTGCCATCGGTCGGAGAAAGTTACTGCTGGGGTTGGTGTGCCTTCTTTTAGGAATACAGACATTATTTACTGCCGGATGGACCGGCAGTCGCGTTGATATATTTGATAGAGGCGACGCCCGGCAGGTGAATATTAGTCAGTGGTTTTTTGGTGAAATTGCCGAATTTAATGACGGCGAAATACGCCTGGGGGATTGGGTTTTACCTCTACCCGGCGCCTGGTTCTGGCCGGGGTTGAAGCTGGTTGTGGCTGGCGGGGTGCCGGTGGCGGCGGAGATCGCCGGGTGCAATCTATGGCCCCAGGTACCTTTGCCGACGGCTGCCGCGGTCCTGTTCCAGGAAGGTATAACCCTTGGGCCTGAAGACAGGATAGAGAGCAATCTAGGAAGCAATAATCCTTTCCAGTATATCCGCGTCATCAGGGTGGAAAATACTACGGAAGTCACCAGGGAAACGGTCCCGCCTCCCCTGGTGCGCAGGCCGGAGCGGACTTTGGCGCCGGGGCATGAGAAGGTCATTCAGGAAGGGCAGCCCGGCGTTCGCTGTTATCAGTACCAGGTTAAGAAGGAAAACGGCGTCGAGGTTGAGCGCCGCCTCCTGGGGTCCTGGATGGAAGTCCAGCCCCAGCCGCGGGTAGTGGCCTACGGCAGCCGCGCCTATCCCGCCGTTACGGCGGCCAGGGCCGGTGATACCCTCAAGGTTATAGCCACGGCATATACCCATACCGGTAACCGGACGGCTACCGGCATCTGGCCTTACAGGGGCATAGTTGCCGTCGATCCCCGGGTCATCCCCCTGGGGACGAAACTTTATGTGGAAGGTTACGGATATGCTGTTGCCCAGGATACCGGCGGCCTAATTAAAGGCAACCGCATCGACGTATTTTTAGACAGCGAGGCCGAAGCCATTCAGTGGGGACGGCGCCAGGTAACCGTGCGTATTTTGGGGCAATAGTGGGGAGGATTTTCCTGTCCCCGTGTCGAAGTACTTAAATACAAAATTAGCCCCGCGGAGGTGACCCATGGACGGGTGGATTGCGGCCTGGCGCCAGAAGAACGATTATAGACGCCGACGAAACTGGCTGTGGCTCCTGACGGCGGTATTAATTCTCTTTACCGGTACCGGTTGGGGTGTTATGAACTATGCCTGGAAGCAGGTGAGCCTCCAGATAGACGACCGGGAGGTAACAGTTAGAACTTTTGCCGGTAACGTGGGGGAACTCTTAAAGGAACAGCGGATAGAACTGCAGCCGGGGGATGAAGTTCTTCCGGCGCCGGACGCGCCGATAGCCAGGGGAATGGTGATTGCGGTTAAGAGGGCCGTTCCGATAAAGGTAATTGCCGACGGCCAGGAGAGGACAATTTTAACGGTATCAGACACTGCAGCCGCGGTATTAGAGAAGGCGGGGGTAACTGTCCGGCCAGAAGATCGCGTTACTCCCGATCTGGCCGCCACGGTAAAGGCGGGGGATACGATTAAAGTTGTGCGGATTACTTATAACGAGGAAACTGTAAAACGAGAAATAGACTACAAGGTGGAACGGCGACTCGACGGCAGTCTAGAAAAAGGCCTAACAAGGGTTGTCCAGAAGGGGCAAAAGGGCTTAATAGAAGAAACCTACAGGGTTGTCTATGAAGACGGTCAGGAAACCGGTCGTGAGCTGATAGGGACGCAAGTTATAAAGGAACCGGTCCCGGAGATAATGGCCGTGGGGGCTTTAGATACCGCCTCCCGCGGGGGTTACGAATTTCGCTTCGAAAGGGTAATGTGGGCCGTAGCCACGGCATATACCCATACGGGATCTCGTACGGCCACAGGCGTGTATCCACGGGTGGGCACCGTTGCCGTGGATCCCAATGTAATTCCCCTGGGCAGCAGGCTCTATGTGGAAGGATACGGGTTCGGCGTGGCCCAGGATGTAGGCAGCGCCATTAAGGGAAATCGCATCGACGTTTTCGTGGATACGGAAGCAGCCGCGGCGCGCTGGGGCGTACGCCGGGTAAAGGTATACATCCTCCGATGAACCACCAGAAAGGGTGGTTTTTCTTTTTTTCCATTTACATGTATTTGTAATGCCGGGGACAGATGTAGTATAATACCATTATGGAGGGATAGGGGTGGAAACCGTAGCATCGCCGGGGAGAACCCTGGCCCTCCTCCGGGAAAAGGGTCTGGTACCCCGCAAATCCCGGGGGCAGAATTTTCTTGTCGACAGCAACATCGTCCGCAAGATCGCCGCGGTCGCAGAACTTAATCCATACGACATCGTTGTTGAAATAGGCCCCGGCCTGGGAGCCCTTACCCAGGAACTGGCTTACCGTGGGGGCCTGGTGATCGCCGTGGAAATCGACCGCGATTTATTAGAGGTTTTAAGGGAAAACCTGCGGGATAAAGGGAATGTGCGCCTGGTGGCCGGCGATGCCCTGAAGGTTAATTTTGACGAGCTGGTGGCCGGATTTTTAGAAAACGCCGGAGGAAGGTTGCCCACTTATAAGCTGGTGGCCAACCTTCCTTATTATATAACCACCCCCATCCTCATGCATCTGTTGACCGGTAAATTCCGCATCAATCTCCTCGTTTTAATGGTGCAGGCGGAGGTAGGCGGCCGGATGCTGGCCGCGCCCGGTAGTAAGGAATACGGGGCCCTGAGCATTGCCGTCCAGTATTATACCGAAGCAGCCGCCATCCTGAAGGTTCCACGCACCGTGTTTTATCCGCGGCCGGAAGTTGATTCTGTAGTCGTCAAAATGCGCCCGCGGACAACGCCGCCGGTGCAGGTTGATAATGAGGATTTCTTTTTTCGCGTTGTGCGGGCCGCCTTTAACCAGCGGCGCAAGACTTTATTAAATTCCCTGGGCGGCCTGGGATGGGAACGCGATTTGGTACTCAAGGCCATGACGGATGCCGGGATCGATCCAAGGCGGCGGGGTGAGACTCTGAGTATTGAAGAATTTGCCCGTTTAAGCAACGCCTTGCAAAGGCGGGTAGAAAGAAGGTGACAACGGTGTACTATATCAGTCCTACCAGAGGACGCCTGACGGCTGAAGAAATGTTTGCTGATATGATGCAGTTTGTCGAAGGCAACCCGGAGGCCCAGTATAAAATCATTATCGGCACGGATTCCCAGGCACGGCTTCGTACGTGTTTCGTGACGGCCGTAATAATCCATCAGGTGGGCAAGGGAGCCCGCTATTATTATAAAAAAAGGTACCAGCGTAAGATTACTTCGCTGCGCCAGAAGATCTTTTTTGAAACGGCTTTAAGCCTGGAAACGGCCAATTTCATCGCCCAGAAACTGACAGCCAGCGGTCATGCCGACCTCAACCTGGAAATCCATCTGGACATTGGGCCCAACGGCGACACCAAGGATTTAATTCGGGAGATCGTCGGTATGGTGGTCGGCAGCGGCTTTACGGCCAAGATTAAACCTTATTCCTGCGGTGCTTCAAAGGTGGCCGACAGATTTACTAAAAGCGGCTAAAGACGGCCCTTTGCGTTGCTCATATAAAAAAGGGGTGGCAGGAGCCTTGCCATGCAGGCTCTGGCCACCCCTTTTGACATTTGAAGATAGTTTTAACGAGCAAAGACGTGGTTGCCTATTTGGGTGATGATGGTTCGCGTCCAGACCCATGAAGACGCTGGAACTTTGGCCGGATTCCAGAAATAAAGGGCACCGCCACTGGGGTCATAGCCCCGCAGGGCGTCACGGGCGGCCTGATAGGCGGTGGCATCCGGCGCCAGGTAGAACTGCCCGTCATTAACGCAGGTAAAGGCATCGGGGTCATAGATGACGCCGGCGATGGTACTGGGAAAACGTCCGTCCTTAGTGCGGTTTATTACTACCGCGGCAACGGCTACCTGTCCGGCATAAGGTTCGCCCCGGGCTTCGCCATAGACCAGATGGGCGAGGAGGTCTAGATCGCTGGCGGTATAGTTACTGCTTGTACCCCGGGAAGCGACGGGTTGGTTTGAATTGGTAGGGATGCGTAAAATCTGCCCTGGATAGATGATATCGCTTGTAAGGTTGTTGGCGGCCATGATTTGTTGGTAGGAGAGGCCGTAGCGCTGGCCGATGAGGTAAAGGGTATCGCCGGCCTTAACTACGTAAGTACTGCTTCCGCTGTCGGGTACCCACAGGGTTTGCCCGGGATAGATCCAGGTACTACTTAGACCATTTGCCTGCTGCAGTTCCCAGGCGCTGATCCCGTAGCGCTGGCCGATGAGATAGAGGGTGTCGCCGGGCTGGACGGTGTAGGTGGCGGCGGCTGCCGTACCGGCAAAGGCAGGAATGCCGAAGAGCAGGAGGGAGGCCAGGAAAAACGGCCGTAAAAGAGATAGAAAAACCTTAAAAATTGCCATCAACTCCTTTTAAATTTCATTATTTTATCTCTATGTCTATCATCCAGGACGTTTCCATTATACTTTAATTTACCACCCCCTGTCATTGCAAAATAGTTACCAGCGGCGGAGTATTATGGTAACTAAACATAATCACAAAAAGAAGGACGCACTTTGTTGTTTCCCTGGGCATAAAATAAAATGATCCAGGGCCTATAGGGGGGGAGAAAGTTGCAGAAGATAAAGCCCGGAGACATTGTAGCACGTAAAAAATATGGCAAAGATATTTTTTTTAAAGTTAAGTCCATTATCATAACGGACACGGGCAAAACTACGGCGATTTTAAAGGGGCTAGACGTCAGACTGGTGGCCGACGCTCCCCTGGAAGATCTAGAGGTGCAGCCGGCCGAGGCAGTACTTCGTTACCGCCATTGCGATATACAAAAACACAGCCTTTGCTTTCGCAAAATTTTGCAGCGCCGCGAGGCCGAAAGGGAAGCCCATATCCTGCGTGGGGATGTTTTTTTAAAGGGTGAAGGCGAGCCGGAGAAAAAGGCAGTTTCATCCGGTGATGGTTTTTTTGAGGTACCGGGCCGGGTGTTGCATATTGACGGTGACGAAGAATACCTCGATAAATGCCTCCACGCTTATGCACAGTTGAAAATACCGGCCCGGGGCGTTTGTTTGCCGGAAGAGAGTCAGGCTAATAAAGTAGAAGCGCTTTTAAAGGAATATACCCCCGATATCCTGGTTCTTACCGGCCACGACGGATTGTTGCGGGAAAAGGATATTAATTATACGGATCTTGACAGTTACCGCCATTCAAAACACTTTGTCGCTGCGGTCCGGGTGGCCAGGATGTTACGCCCCACCCATGACGACCTGGTTATTTTTGCCGGGGCCTGCCAGTCCCATTATGAGGCCCTCCTTGAAGCCGGGGCCACCTTTGCGAGTTCGCCGCGACGTGTCTTGATCCACGCCTACGATCCGGTTTTTGTGGTGGAGCGCATTGCCTATACCTCCATCGATAAAACCCTGGTCCCTGCCGATATAATTAAAGATACGATTACGGGTACCGATGGAATTGGCGGCATAGAGATTAAAGGCAAATTGCGTCTCGGTTATCCAACGGCCTCTTATTGAAGTTTTATCGGCAACAAAGGTGAAATTATACCATAATTACCCTTGACAATGGGCCTGTTTCTCTAGTAAAATAAACTAATAACTTGACTTCTGCCTCTTTCCGTTGTATAATAAAGTATACGCGGAAAGAGGGTGGTCTTTTTTGGCTGGCAAGGAAGTTCTGGCGACTATCAGAGAAGATCTGGAGGCCCGGGTGGGCCAGAAGGTGAGGCTGAGGGCCAACCGGGGGCGAAAGAAGATCCTGGAGAAAACCGGTATACTGGAAAAGACTTACCCGAATATCTTCGTGATCCGGTTGGAAGAAAGCAGAAGCCCGGAACGGCGGATATCCTTCAGCTATACTGACGTTTTGACCAATACTGTAGAACTTACGATAGAAGGCGAGAACGGCATCAAAAGACTCGGCACCAGGGGATAAAAGGAGCTGTCAGGGTAAACCTGACGGCTTTTTATTTTTAAAATAGCCGTATACTTTGTTTTACCCCACCCCATAATAGCAACAGGGGTGGTTTTTTGCTGCACATGGTGGTCTGCGTCAAGCAGGTACCGGATACGACCGAAGTCAGGATTGACCCCCGGACCAATACCCTGGTTCGGGCCGGCGTCCCGGCCGTTATCAACCCCTACGATGCCCATGCCGTGGAAGCAGCGGTACAATTAAAGGAAAAATACGGTGGCAGGGTCACGGCCCTTTCCATGGGACCGCCCCAGGCCGAAGAGGTGCTGCGCCGGGCACTCGCCATGGGAGCCGACGAGGGCATTCTCCTTACCGATCGGGCCTTTGCTGGTTCCGACACCCTGGCCACCAGTTATATACTCGCCCAGGCCATTAAAAGGATTGATAAGATGTTGCCGGTAAATCTGGTTTTATGCGGGAAGCAGGCCATTGACGGTGATACGGCCCAGGTAGGGCCGGGAATAGCTACGAGACTTGGCTTTACCCAGTTGACCTATTGTATGGCCATCGACGCTATAGATTTAGAACAGGGTTATATTCAGGTTCAACGCAAGCTCGAAGGGAAAAGGGAAATCGTCCGCGGTCGTCTGCCTGCCCTTCTCACGGTAGTCAAGGAAATAAATGAACTGCACTATGCATCACTTCCGGCCTTAGTCAGGGCCGCCAGGGCGGACATTATCACCTGGGGTAAAGACGACCTCGAACTAGACCCGGCCCAAATCGGCCTCAAAGGTTCGCCGACGTCTGTCTGGCGCATCTTTGCCCCACCGGCGCGGCCCGGTGGGGAGATAATTCCCGGTAAACCACAGGAAGCGGCAGCGGCGCTTGTAGAAAAGCTCGTTAAGACCAAGGTCGTAGCCGACAGATAATGGAGGGACAGCCTTGTCCAAGTTTCAAGGCGTATGGGTTTTTATTGAACAGCTGGCGGGGGAAGTCGCTCCCGTTTCCTGGGAACTGCTGGGAGCAGGGCGTACCCTGGCCGATAACCTGGAGGGGGAACTCGCCGGTGTACTTTTAGGACATGAAGTAAAACATCTGGTATCCGAGGTATGGGCTTACGGCGCGGACAAGGTTTACTTAATCGAGGATCCTGTTCTTCAGTTCTATCGTACAGCTCCTTATGCCCGCGCCCTGGTCCAGGCTGTTAAAGAATACCAGCCGGAAATCCTTCTTCTAGGGGCCACCAGCCTTGGTCGGGATCTATCGGGAGCCGTGGCCACCGCCCTGGGCACCGGGCTTACGGCGGACTGCACCGGCCTCGCCATCCAGCCGGAGACGCGGTTTTTAGAGCAGACTCGGCCGGCCTTTGGCGGCAACGTTATGGCCACCATTCTCTGCCGCCGTCACCGCCCCCAGATGGCCACGGTGCGACCACGGGTCATGCCCATGCCGTCCCGCCGGGAGGGCCGCCGGGGCGAACTGGTGCGGGTGGATGTGACCTTTGATGCAGATGAGGCCCGGGCCGAGGTTATCGAAATTATTACCGAAAAAAATAAAGCCGTCTATCTCGATCGGGCGGAGATTATCGTCGCCGGCGGGCGCGGTGTTGGGTCGAAAGAGAATTTTGCCCTTCTGGAAGAACTGGCAGGTGTCCTGGGCGGCACCCTGGCTGCGTCCAGGGCGGCGGTAGAAGCCGGGTGGCTGCCTCCGGAGTATCAGGTAGGACAGACGGGAGTCACGGTGCGCCCGAAGATTTATTTTGCCATCGGCATTTCCGGGGCCATCCAGCACCTGGTGGGTATGCAGGGCGCCGATGTCATCGTGGCCGTTAACAATGACCCTGATGCCCCCATTTTTAAAATTGCCACCTATGGCATCGTCGGCGATTTCCGGGAAGTAGTTCCGGCTTTAACGGCGGAATTTCGTCTTCGTCTGGATCCGGCACCGGGGCCGGGTAGAGCCCCCGGGGCGGAAGGTTCCGGTTCATATTAAGTGTGCAGGGGGCAAGATTATGGCTTTAAGGTTTGAGGCAGTCGTAGTCGGAGCCGGGCCCGCGGGCCTGGCGGCGGCCATTGTCCTGGCCCGGGCCGGGGTGGAGGTAGTTATTTTCGAACGCGGCGAGCATCCGGGAAGCAAGAACGTTATGGGCGGGGTCCTTTACCGCCACCCCACCGAAGCGGTGGTTCCCGGGTTTTACCGTGAGGCGCCCCTAGAGCGGCCGGTGGTTGAACAGCGCTTGTGGTTGCTGACTGATGACGCGGCCCTGACCCTGGGGTATAAAAATACTGTCTTTGGCGCCGAGCCGTACAACGCCTTTACCGTTTTAAGGGCCCGCTTCGACCGCTGGCTGGCGGCACAGGCTGTGGCGGCCGGGGCCCTCTTGATCAATGAAACCGTTGTCGAGGACCTCCTCTGGGAGAAGGACCGCGTCGTAGGGGTGAAGACGGGACGGGCCGAAGGTGACGTCCGTGCCGATGTGGTAATAATCGCCGAAGGCGCCAACTCCCTTTTAACCCAAAAAGCAGGCCTGAAAAAAGACGGCACCAATACCAACCAGCTGGCTGTAGCCGTGAAAGAAATCATTGCTCTGCCCCGGGAAAAGATTGAAGACCGCTTTAACCTGGAAGAAGGCCAGGGTTGTACCATCGAACTTTTGGGAGACGCCACCAAGGGCATGATGGGCACGGCCTTTATCTATACCAACAAAGACTCCCTATCCGTAGGGGTGGGTGTTCTCCTTTCGAGCCTCATCCGGCGGCGTTTAAACCCCAACGATCTCCTGGAGCACTTAAAAAGTCATCCCATGATCCGGCGGTTGTTGAGCGGCGGCGAGATTAGGGAATACCAGGCCCACCTGATTCCTGAAGGCGGCTACCGGGCCATTCCCAGGCTCTATGGTAACGGCGTTCTGGTGGTCGGCGACGCCGCCATGCTGGTCAACGGCATCCACCGCGAGGGGTCGAATCTTGCCATGACTTCCGGATTGCTGGCGGCGCAGGCCGTCCTGGCCGCCCGGGAAAAGGGCGACTACAGCGCGGCCACCCTAGCGCGCTACCGAGATATGCTGGAGGAGAGCTTTGTCTTGCAAGATCTAAAAAAGTATCAAGATGCTCCCTTTTTCTTTGACCAAAATCCCCACTTTTTCATCCTTTACCCCCAACTCCTTTCCCGGGCGGCCAGGGAGTTCTTGACCGTCGACAATGTACCCAAGCGGGAAAAGCAGAAGCGCATTTGGAGGGAAATTACGGCCGAACGCAGCCGTATACAACTGGCCGGGGACCTTTACCGCCTCTGGAAGGTGATGGGATGATGCGCCTGGAAGATAAACTTTTCCTCAACCGCTACCAGACGGATAAACACCCTCACTTAAGGATCAAAGACCGGGAAGTTTGCCGTCACTGTGAAGGCAAGCCATGCACCTTTATTTGTCCGGCCCGGGTATATGTTTGGAATGACAGGGAGGAGAGGATCGAAACGGCCTACGAGGGTTGTGTGGAATGCGGCACCTGCCGCTATGGCTGTGCCCATGATAACATCGACTGGCGTTATCCCCGCGGCGGCTTCGGCATCCTTTATAAATATGGATAAACTTTCATGGGCAGCTTTGCTAGGAAAACTATAGAAGTGTTCCCGTGACCATCGAGCAGATCATCAAGCTCCTCAACCTGGACCTGTCCTGGGAATATGCAGCCATGATCCAGTATATCCAGCACGCCAGCATGCTTACCGCTCCCCAGTATGTGGCCATTATTGATGAAGGGCTTCAGCATGCCCGGGATGAACACGAACATGCCGTAAAGCTGAGTGACAAAATCCAGTAACTTGGCGGCATCCCGACGGTCCAGGTGCAGGAAATCAAAATCTCCCTCAATGACGTCGAAATGTTGCGCCAGGACTGGGGGTCGAGTATGACGCCCCGAACCGTTAACTGCAGCGTATTGAACAACTGGAAGCCTTAAAATTGTACGACGTCGCCCAGGTCATCAGGAAAATTGCCGTAGTGGAGCAGGAACATATTCTTGACCTGGAGAAGGCCCTGGGCACTCAGAAGGTAAGATAACTAGCAATTTGCGGCAGGGGTAAATTGACATTACTTTTTCCTAAGAGAAGGAATTTGTTGAGCGAGGTCGAATAAAAAATATTATAGCAACTGATTGGAGGATAATTTCTGTGCTGGCAAAGTGTATAACAGAAATTAACATAAAAAACAAAAATAGCCAATGGGGGGGGGGGGGGGGGGATTATATGCCTTGATTGTAAATATTTGGAAAAAGATCTCCCCTCTATTAGCCCCCTTAAAATTATTGCCAATAACATTCCTTCCAACCTCTCCACTGTTACCTTCCATAACACCTCCAGGAACGAAAATTTCCATGTAATTTTTTGGGAGAAATATCCGGGGGTGATTGGACTACCGTCACCGTTCCTTCTCCCTCGCTCCCAGGGTTCCCTAAGAGATATCTATCTCTTAAAGCAAATAAATTAAAGTGTTTAAGGGCAAACCACTCGAAAGGGTGGGACGCAAAGCCATGGGTCTGTAGCCACTATGTTGGTATGACTGCCAGGCTGCCACTTTAAAGTCGGTTTTTAATTTTTCCTTAACTTTTAAAGGGTTTAAAGGGCAGCCAGGCAAATTGCTCGTGGCTGCCTTTGCTATTTCTAGATGGAAGGAAGGCGGGGGGCGGGTTTATGCAAAGGGATATGGTTACCAAAATTTTACTAGAGATTCGCCGGTACTGGCCGGCCCTGTACTTACACTCAGCTGCGGTGGCCAACTTTGCCTTAAGGATAGCCATGGAGCTGGGAATAGAAGCCCGTCATTGCCAGGACGTGTTAACGGGTGCCCTCTTGCATGATGCCGGCAAAATGCATGTAAGTTTGGAGATATTGACGAAACCGGGGCCACTGACAGAGGCAGAATGGGGGCAGATGAAAAAGCATACCGACTATGGGGCCGACTGGGTGGAACAAAGAGGGGGCAACGATGAGGTGGTAGCAGTTATTCGCTACCATCATGAATGGTGGAATGGAAACGGTTATGCCGGCCTTAAATATGAACAGATCCCCCTGCTGGCCAGGATAGTAACCATCGCCGACGCTTTGGATGCCATGACGGCGTCGCGCCCATATCGTAAGGCGATTGCAATTAGTGAAGCCCTGATGGAAATACATAGCGGGAAAGGATTGCAATTTGACCCGGACATATTAACCGTCTTAAGGCAAAAGGCCACCTACGAACCGGCAACCTACCAGGAACCCCGCACCCTTGCCAGGCAAATCGAAGTAGAAAAAGAATGGCTCGCGAGGTTAATTAAGATTTACGGCGATCTTACCCATCCTTTAATAATTGCCCAAAGTCACTGGTTGGACAAGTTGGTGTTAAGCATTTATAAGTTACAAGAAGGGAAAAGAAAGGAAAAACCTCTCTTTATGGGAGAAAGAGAATTTTTAAACCTGACTAAAAACTAGAGCAGTGGAGGGGGGCAGGTGTGCAGGAGTGTAGCCAGTGTACCCGCAAGACCCCAAATCGTTCTTGCGTCGATTGCGATTATTTCATGAGTCCCGGCCCTTTACGCCGGAAGCCACCGGTGCCCATAGGCATTAGCCTGGTTGCCGCCGATGGTAAACGTTATGCTGGCCGTATCCTCGTATTGAATACCATGGAACTGGGCCTGGAAACCCAAGCTCCCGTTCCCGGTCAATATCGAATTTATTTACAGCAGCATCTCAGCCTGGATGTTGCAGGGGTACCCACCAGGGGCAAGGGCAACATCCACCTTTTTGACATTTTAGCTGTTTACCGGGGTGAGGAAACAGCCAGCCGCCTGGGTAATGAAGAATACCGTTTGCTGACGGATAGCACCGGGGACTTCATTGAGCAAGTATCCCAATTAGTTCCCGCCCATTTACAGGAGCTGGTTAAAGAACGACTGCGTGCCGAGTTAGAAAGCTCGGAGATTTTTAACGCCATGCGGTTGGGCAAGGTGATGCGTTACGAAAAGGGGCGGTTTCGCCATCTGACAGGACAGGCTGACCTGGAACTGCCCCTGCCGGCAATAGAAAATTTAATGCGCCAGGCAATAGACCGGGGAACCCATTGCCGGGAAGTAATAGTAAGTGAAGACGGTAAAAGGATTTATGACCTGCACGGGATACCCCTTGACTCCCGGGCAGGGGGCCTGGTGGCCTTTGATCTTACCGAAATTATTGAAAAGGAAAGGCAGATGCGCCGCCAGGAGATGGTGGCCTACCGGGAAGCCGTGGCTGCCGTCACCAATGGGCGCCTGCAGCTTTTGACTTCAGAAGAAATGGTAGCTGTATTATCCCAGGGGAAGGAACTGGCAAGGGGAGTAGTTAACAAGGCTGCTGACATAGCTTTGGCTCGCAACAAGTTATGCAGTCTGTTACCCGCGGCTTTTAGCGCCCGTGCGCACGGCATGGCTTTATCTTTAACGGAGGCTTTGACCAATACCTTAAAACATGCTACGGGTGGTGAATGGGTGGTCCGGCAGACGGATGCGACCATCCGGATAATTATTCAAGACCAGGGCCAGGGAATTAAGATAAAAGATTTACCCAAAGCGGCTTTAATGCGACATTACTCCACCCAAAATTCTCTTGGTTGCGGGTTTACTTTAATGCTTTATTATGCTGATAAAGTTTATCTAACTACCGGTTCCAGGGGAACCACCCTGGTTCTGGATTTCCATCAATCAGCAGGTGAAGATAAAGAAATCTGTTCTCCAGCTTCTTAAGTAAAGAAAGAGAAGGAGCGATATTATGCTGGCAATCACTGTGACCAAGGGCGATAATGGGCGCTGTTTAAACCTTAAAGGGGAGTTAGACATGGAAACACTGGCCAAGCTGGAGCAAGCAGCAGAAGTGCAGGAAGGAGAGCGGCAATTGGAAATAAACCTGGCAGGGGTATCCTTTATAGATTCTACAGGTCTCAGGGGTTTATTAGAAATACAGCGCCGGTGGTCAATGAAGGGGGGTGAGGTACGGGTTATTAACCCCTGTCCGGAGATTGCCGAAGTTTTCCGGCTCGTAGGTATGGAAGAACTTTTAGATTGTAGCGATCAGAGCAAGGTAACCGGGGGTGAATATTAAATGTCCCTGGATACCGGTGGCAAGGGGAAACAAATAATACATGCCGGTATACAGGGTGCCGGGTGTAGTATTCCAGCAGACCTGGAAGGCGGCGACTTTTTTGATTTTATTCCCCTGGGTGAAGACCAACTTATTGTTGCTATCGGAGATGTAATGGGCAAAGGTATGCGTGCCGCCGGGCAGATGAAGGAGCTTTGTACAATCTTACATGCCTGTACCAGGAAAGATCTGTCCCTATTGGAAATCATAAATCAGCTGGCTGCAATCGGAGGAAAGCGGCTGCATCGCGCCGGTTCCTTTGCCACCCTGTGCCTTATTTCTTATGAACGGCAGCATAATTGTTTAACCTGCCTCAGCGCCGGACACCCGTCTCCGGTAATATTTTCAGGCCGTAATATCCACGTACCCCGGGTAAGGGGGGTGGCCCTGGGTTTCCTGGAAGAATACCAGGGTACTCGACCGGAACAAGTTGTCCTGTCTTGCGGCGATGTAGTTATCTTGTATACCGATGGCCTGGTAGAAGCCCGCGATGCCAATGGTCAAAATTATGGTTTAAATCGCCTTGAAGAGATAGTTGCCGCCAATACTTGCCTGGATGCAGTTGAACTCCGGGAGGTTATCTTAAATGACTTGTTTACCTTTACCGGCTGCAGGCAGCAAAGGGATGATGTAACCCTGGTAATACTTAAGAAAGACCTGGAAAGGGGGGGTGAGTGTGTTGGAGATCAAGGTAAATAAAGAAAAGGAAAAGGCCACCCTGCTGGTAGCGGGAGAATTGGACTACAGCAATGTTGCCCAGCTGCAGCAAGAGATTGCAAGGCAGGAGGCTCCCGTGGTGGAGGTAGTTCTTAAGGACCTGCAGTTTATGGATTCCTCTGGTGCCGGGATGCTTCTCAACCAGGCCAGGTTGTTGAGCCGGCAGAACCGCGTTTTAAAAATTACCCATATCCCCGCAAATATTCGCCATGACCTGGAAATAATTGGCTTTTTTCGCGTCTTAGAAACCCTTAAAGGCACCCCTCAAAGTGGAGGGGAGTGATTGCATGTGGAATCTTTAAAGACTGGAGCCCTTGAACAACCCGGGGAAAATGGCGTGGCACCCAGGGCGGCCGTAATAAACGGACAGCTGGTAATAAAACACCCGCCCGGAGGCCCTTATCCGGTGATCGTGCCCTGCCCGGGGTTGCGCCTAGTAGTAAACGGGGAAGAACGAAGCGAACCGACGCCTGTAAATGAGAAGGATAGGGTGGAAATAATCGTTCTGGATGAAAGGAGGGAAGGATACTGGCAGATAAAGGTTAGTGCGGATAAACAGGAGGCACTTTTACAGGTAAAACCCTGGGTGTTAGTCCGGCGGCAAGTGCGGGACCTGCTACCGGCGCGGGTTTTATACCTGGAGGTCCTGGAGCAGGAGGAGTTCTATAAACCTTTTACTCTGGAAGATTTAACCAGAGAGATGGGGCGTCAGGGTATCAAATATGGTATCGATTGGCAGGCCTGTGCCCGGGGACTTGAAGCCTCAACCGAGGGTACCTTAATTATTGCCCGGGGGCAACCCCCCGTACCAGGTAAAGACGCCACGGTAGAATTATTTTTTACTACCCAGCAAAAGGTTCCAGTAGCAGTCGGAGAAGAAGAGACGGTGAACTTCCGGGAAAGATTTCGTTTCACCGCGGTTGAGGCCGGAATGGTCCTGGCCAGGAAACATCCGGCTGAAGTTGGGCGGCCGGGGAAGGCGGTAACGGGGGAAATAATCGTGCCCCCCGAGCCCAGGGATATTCAAATGACAGCCGGTTCCGGCGCTGTTTTAAGCAAAGATGGTTTGGAGGTCATTGCTACCATAGCCGGCCGCCCCGTGGCAAGGGGGGTTAAAGGGCGGGTTGTTATCAGTGTGCTCCCTGCCCTCATGCACCCTGGTAATGTTGATATTACCTCGGGAAACATTTCTTTCACCGGTGATGTAATGATTGCCGGCCAGGTTGAAGAAGGAATGAGTGTTGAGGCTGGCGGTAATATTTATATAGAGGGCGCTGTATCCAGGGCCATGGTCCGGGCCGGGGGCTTAATTGAGGTAGGCGGCAACGTTTTTTCTTCCCTGCTGGCCGCCGGGAGTACGGGGGCTTTGCAACAGAAATGCGGCGCGATACTTGCCAGGGTTGCTGCCATCCTGGAGCAATTTGTAGCCGCTGCTACCCAGCTTTTCCATCATCCTTCCTTTAAAAAGGATGACCTTAAAGGTGGTATTGGTCCCCTGGTATTATTGCTTTTAGAGAAGAAATTTCGCGAGCTTCCTGCGGCGGTAGAATTACTAAAAAAGGAAGCCTACAGCCTTCCTGCTATATCAATGAATAGTTCGACGGCATTGATAAATGAACTGGAACGTCTGGTAAGGACACCATTGGCCATCAACAGTTTAGAACAACTGGAATCAATGTTGAAAGAAATTATAACCTGGCGGGATGAGATTAATACACCGCCTCAAGGTGCGTCCGACATTATAATTCACTACGCCATTAACTCAACCGTTATAGCCACCGGTAACATTAAAGTACTAGGTGATGGCTGTTATCATTCCAGGTTGCAGGCCGGGAAAGCGGTAGCTGTGCATGGTGTGTTCCGCGGTGGGGAGATCCAGGCCCAGGGTGACGTTTATATTAAGGAACTGGGCTCCCGTACCGGTACGAGCACCAGGGTCGAAACCCAGGCCGGGGCTACTGTGACCATAGATCATGCTTTTGAGAATACTTCCATCCGTATAGGTTCCCGTCAGTATAGTTTTGTTCAGGAAGAATGGGGAGTGCAGCTATGGCTTGACCGGGAAGGAAATCTGGCCAGGCGTAATATTCCAGCCTGATAGAAGCTAGCCGGATACAAAACCCCCTGAAGGGGGTTTTTACTTGCAGGAGGAAATCAAGGGTGGAGGAAGAATTATTAATGCGTTCTCGCGATAGCTAGACTGGGATGAAGAAGGGATATCATGCAACTGGAAGACATCAAGGGAATAACCGTTTTAGGCACCGGCACCATGGGCCACGGCATTGCTTTATTATGCGCCCTGGCAGGTTATCAAGTGCGGCTTTTTGGCCGCAGTGATGCCAGCCTGGAGCGTGGCTTCAGCCAGATACGCTCCGGCCTGGAGTTGCTGGCAAGGAACGGTCTTGTAGATGACTTTCGCATTGAAGGGGTAATGGAAAACATTAAAGGGGTTACGACCCTTGCTGAGGCCGCTGCAGGGGCCGATTTTGTCATTGAAGCCGTGGTGGAAAACCTGGCCGTGAAGCAGGGGCTATTTCAAGAACTCGATGCCCTGGCCCCGCCTCACGCCATCCTGGCTTCAACCACATCCGGCCTGGACCCCACAGAGCTGGCGGCATTAACCAGGCGGCCGGAAAGGGTTATTGTTACCCACTTCTGGAATCCACCACATTTACTCCCCCTGGTAGAGATTGTCCGGGGAGAAAAAACGTCTGATGCTACCGTGGAACTGGCTAGGGCCCTGGTAATCAGGCTGGGCAGGAAGCCCATTAAAGTCAAAAAGGCCGTGCCCGGATTTGTGGGCAACCGCCTGCAGCTCGCCCTCCTGCGCGAGGCCCTGTACATCGTCGAACAGGGTTGGGCGACGCCGGAGGATGTAGATGCGGCCGTTAAATACGGTTTCGGTCGGCGTCTCGCGGTCACCGGCCCCCTGGAAAGCGCGGACCTTGGAGGCCTGGATGTGTTTTATAGCATCCAGTCTTACCTTAACCAGGACCTCTGCCACGAAAGAGGGCCGTCACAACTTCTCAAGGAAAAAGTAGAGCGGGGAGAACTGGGGATAAAGACCGGCCGCGGCTTTTACGACTGGCAGGATGAACGGGTAGCTGCCGTTAAGAAAGCCAGGGAAGAAGACCTGATTAAGCGGATGAAGGAAGATTTAGGGTTTATACCCGCGTTTCCAGCCAAAGCCGCAGCGGCTTATATGGCGGAGGCGGCCCGGGCGGGGGAACGACCGGGGAGATAATCCTGCTGCCCAAACATTGGATCGTAACATTTACCTCCAGGTAGCCGGAGGCCGGGTAGACGACGGCCTGTTGGCGGCGGGGGCCGGATTGCAGGATAAGGGTGAACGTCCTGCCGGCCCTATCGGCATAAACTACTTCGACTTCATAAGAGTAGCAAGCCACGGCAATGGCCTGATCGCCCGGGGATAGGGGGAGCAATCGTCCCTGGGGCACAATGTTTTTTATCGTGCAGGTGAGGATCTTTACCGGCACGCCGGTCGCCGGACCGGTCGGGATATAAGGTCTGACAAGGAAGTTGTCGTCTGCACGCCAGGTCGAAGCCAGCACCCTTTTAGCCGCAATTAACTCAACGCGGTAGGGAAAAGTTTGCCGGGCACCCTCCTGCCAGCCCGGCCAGCCAGGGACAAGTAGCTGGCCGGGCCTAACCGGCTGTAATTCGCGGGCGGGGATCAGCATTAGGGTATCCTGGAGAATATTGAAGGTCACAAGCTCCCCTACCGCCACCTGAATATCGATCCTGGGCCCAATGCGGAACAGGTTGCCTTTATTGGCCACACTGGGAGCCGTGAACGGCATCTGCCACCACCCGCTTGCAAAACCTAGCGAAATACCTCCCCCATAACCTTGGCCCAGCGCTCGGCCCATATTTTCCGGTCAAAGGTCAGGGCTACTTCCCGGGCACGCCGGCCCATCAGCTTTCTCTTGTCCTTATCTAGGGCCAGATCTTCAATGGCTGCCACCAGGTTTTCTACAGTCGGCTTAATTAAATAACCGTTATAGCCGTGGATGATGATGTCGCTTAGACCGCCCGCCAGCCCGGCAATTACCGGCTTACCGCAGGCCATGGCTTCCAGGGCAGCCAGGCTGGTGCCTTCAGTTGAGCGGGAGGGGATCAGGACAATATCGGCCTGCCGGTAAATTTCCGGCATCATCTCCAGGGGTTTCCAGTAGTAGAAACAGCGCTCCCGACCGGCTGCCCACTGGGCCATGAGTTTTTCGGCATTATCATTATGGCCGCGGCCGCAGAAGTGAAACTCAAGCCAGGGGTAGCGGGAGAGCAGTTTTTCTGCCGCCCGCATGGTCTCGTTGACACCCCTCACGGGGACCAGACGACGGGGAAAAAGGATGCGAACAGTATCCGTACCGGCTTGCTCTTCTTCCGACGGACGAAAGAGGTCAGTATCAACATAGTTGGGGATGTACTCCCATTTATGATAAAAGCCGGGTAGGGTAGCGTTAAAAAAGTTAATGGTATTGGTATCAACGGATACTAGTTTAGAGGGGCCTGCCAGGGCGATACCCAGGCGCCGCAGCCATTCCTGGCGGCTTTCGGGTTTACCGGCCACCAGGTCAAAACCCGGCCAATCCCAGAATACCCCATGGCTGATGGCTATGCTTTTTTCCCTGGCCACCGGGTAAGCCAGGGTGAGGATAAAGTAGATGGCGTAATCAAAGGCCATGGAGTTTTCATAAAAGGCGGTGGTTAGGTCGGGGAAGGTATAGTATTCACTTTTTGTTACCGGGATGCTGCGAATCCGTATGCCATCGAATTCTCTGGTCCAGCCGCTGCCGATCTGCCAGACCTCGACGTAAAAGCCCATTTCTTTAAGCAGGCGGCAGAGATCCACTTGGTAACGTTCGGCCCCACCCATGATAATTCGCTCGCCCGCTGGATTAAAGAAATTGGTGGTCAGGAGGGCCACTTTTTTTGCAACCATATCTGTCACCTTCCTGGGGCCAATTTTAGGAGATTCAAGCCCGGCCAGCGCCGGGCTTTTCCTAGACCAGGGGTGAAGCCTGGGCGGTAAAGACGAGATCAACGCTTAAATCCAGGTTTTGCACGATATTGCCGACGGTTTCCGGAAGGCTGACGACGAAGGTCAACAGGTCGTCCTGGGGTGAAACAAGGAGGCGACCGCCGGCAGGTTGGTTATAAAGGCCGGAAAGGGGGCCGTCATAAAGGACGGTGGAAGGACTTGCTTCGATATAGATGTTCAGGCGGTCGGCAAGAATCTGGGCTTCCGTGGCCGTGGTAGGGCTAATCCCCTGCCAGTCGGCAAATATAAAGTAGTATTCATCTACGGTGCCGGTATTGGACACCTGGAGCTGGGGCGATCCGACGGATTGGCCCGGCACCAGGTTGGCCGGTGAAAAGAGGGCCGTCGTCGGGCTGAGGCTCAATGCCACGTCGGCCGTTCCTACCGTATTACCCGCTGCGGTGGCGCTGACGGTTAGGGGCATAACCCATCACTCCTTTTATTACCTTTGTTGTAATAACTTATGATTTACGGTAAGGGATGGTAACCCCTTCGCACCATTTTTCAAGGTGTATTTTTTCGGGAGGCCAGAGGATGCTTTCGTAATGCTCCCGGGGCAGATACAGGCAATCTGGATCCCGGCTAACGGCGCGTTCATATTTCAGCCGGAGTTCCGCCGGGTTGGCCCATCCCAGGTGTTTAATCCTAAGGTCACTTTCCAGGTGAGGCAGGCGACGGTAGGCCAGGGGCAGGCGGCCGCAGTGAAACGGTAACGGCGGCCATTCCGACGAGAGATGGGGTTGGTACTTTACCAGGTAAATAGCAAAACCCCTCAACCACGGATTCCACAGGCCGTCAACGCGGTAATAGTCTTCGCCACCCCAACAGTCGAAAAGGCGGAAGCTGACGGCGGAAAAGAGTTTTTGCTTAAGGAGATAGGGGAGTTCATAGGCCGCCCTAGCTTCCAGCAACTCGTCGGCATCAAGGGCCAGGATCCATTCGGGATTGCCGGCAACGGCGTAAGTCCAGAGTTCATGGCGTAACCGCGATTCATCGAGGAGAAAAAGGGAAGTTTCGCGGCGGTAAAGCTTAACAAGAGGGAAACTTAAGCATATTTCCGGGGTGGCATCGGTAGAACCGTCGTCCAGGACGACGATCTCGTCTGCATAAGTGGTTAAAGACCGCAGGCAACGTTCTAAGTAGCGGTCGGCTTCATTGTAGACGATCATCATGGCAGTGAGCTTAGGCATTACCCTTCGCCTCCTTCCCTTGTAGGTCGACGCCCTTAAATTTTTATGCTTCCCACTCCCGTTGGGTGAATTGCCCGCCGGCCGCAAAAAAGAAAAGCCTGCGAAAAGGGGGAACCCTTTTCGCAGGCTTTTTCGACGGGTTTAACCTTCTGCCAGTCTCTTGTAGTATTCCAGCCGGGCCTTGGCGTCGGCTTCGGCCTTGGCAAAGAGCTCTTCGGCCTTCTCCGGGAACTGTGTCATAAGGGAAGTGTAACGAATTTCGCCCATCAGGAAGTCCCGAATGCTGCCCTTGGGCGTCTTGTAGTCGAGGATGAAGGGGTTCTTCCCTTCTTTCAGGAGTTCCGGATTGTAACGGTACAGGGGCCAGTAACCGGCCTCCACCGCCTTCTTGGCTTCCAGCTGGCTGTGGCTCATGTCGATACCGTGGTTAATGCACGGCGCGTAGGCAATTATCAGGGAAGTGCCGTCGTATTTTTCGGCTTCCACCAGGGCCTTAATCAGCTGGGTATGGCTGGCTCCCATGGCTACGGAAGCCACGTAGACATAACCGTAGGACATGGCCATAAGGCCGAGGTCCTTCTTCTTGGTATATTTGCCGCCGGCGGCAAACCTGGCCACGGCACCGGTCTGGGTGGCCTTGGAGGACTGGCCGCCCGTGTTGGAGTAGACCTCGGTATCCAGGACCAGGATGTTGACATTGGCGCCGCTGGCGAGAACATGGTCCAAACCGCCGTAACCGATATCGTAGGCCCAGCCGTCACCGCCGATGATCCAGATGGATTTTTTCGTCAGGTAATCCTTCAGGCTGTCAACGGCCAGGAGCAGCTCTTTAACCCCACCGTCGGCCTGTTTGATCTCTTCCGGCAGGAGGGCTTTAATTTGATCGCCGGTTTCCCGGGAACGATCGGCGTCGTCTTTACCGGCCAGCCAGGCTTCGCAGGCGGCTTTGAAGGCGGAGCTTACCGGGGCTTCCAGGACCCTCGTGATGACATCGGTCAATTCTTCCCGGCGTCTTTCTACCGCCAGGCTGATGCCGTAACCGAATTCGGCATTGTCCTCAAACAGGGAGCTGGCCCAGGCCGGTCCATGGCCCTCTTTGTTCACGGTGTAGGGGCAGGTGGGCGCGCTGCCGCCCCAGATGGAGGAACAGCCGGTGGCATTGGCGATAATCATCCGGTCGCCGAATAGCTGGGTGACGAGCTTGACGTAAGGCGTTTCACCGCATCCGGCGCAGGCACCGGAGAACTCCAGTAGGGGCCTACGGAACTGGCTTCCCTTAACAGTGGCCGGGTTGAAGCCGACCTTAAGATCCGGCAGCTCCTCGGCGAATTTGAAGTTTTCGTTTTCCACGACCGCCACTTCATCGAGGGGTACCATGGTCAAGGCCTTGACTTTGGCCGGGCAGACGTCGGCACAGTTGCCGCAACCCGTGCAGTCCAGGGGTGATACCTGGATGCGGAACTTCAAGCCGGCAGCTTCCTTGCCGATGGCGTCTTTAGTGACGAAGGCCGCTGGCGCATTGGCCAGATCCTCGGGGCGGGCCAGGTAAGGCCGGATGGCCGCATGGGGGCATACCAGGGAGCACTGGTTGCACTGGATGCAGTTTTCCGGTATCCATTTGGGAACATTGACGGCAATGCCCCGTTTTTCATATTTGGTGGTACCGGTGGGGAAGACGCCATCGGGAGTAAAGGTGCTGACCGGCAATTGATCGCCCTTGAGGGCCATTATCGGCCGGACGACCTTGCGGATGAATTCAGGTTCATCAGCCGGTGTGGTGGCTGCGGCCTCGTCCAGGGCCTGGGCCCAGGAAGCCGGGTACTTGATTTCTTCCAGACCTTCCAGGGCGCGATCCACTGCCGCCAGGTTCATGTTAACGATGCGTTCGCCCTTCTTACCGTAGGTTTTAACGATGGACTCCTTGATATATTTGATGGCGTCATCGACCGGGATGACGTTGGCAATCTTGAAGAAGGCGACCTGCATGATGGTGTTGATGCGGCCGCCGAGGCCGACTTCCTGGGCTACCTTTACGGCGTCGATATTGTAGAAGCGCACTTTCTTGGTGGCAATGGCCCGCTTCAATGAAGCCGGCAGGCGGGTTTCCATTTCCGCGGCGCTCCATGGTGAATTCAGGAGGAAAATGCCACCTTCTTTGATGTTGTCCAGGAGATCGTACTTGGTTACATAAGACGGGTTATGACAGGCGATCAGATCCGCCTGATCGATTAAATAACACGATTTAATGGGCTGGGAGCCGAAGCGCAGGTGGGAAATGGTCACACCACCCGACTTTTTGGCGTCGTACTCAAAGTAGCCCTGGGCATAAAGATCGGTATGATCGCTAATAATTTTAATGGAGTTTTTGTTGGCGCCAACGGTACCGTCGGAACCCAGGCCGAAGAATTTGCAGCGGAAAGTTCCTTTGGGCGTCGTATCGATATACTCTTTAATTTCCAGGGAAGTAT
The DNA here is from genome assembly GCF_039233145.1 of Moorella humiferrea. NCBI lineage: Bacteria > Bacillati > Bacillota > Clostridia > Neomoorellales > Neomoorellaceae > Neomoorella > Neomoorella humiferrea. The sequence goes on from NZ_CP136419.1 coordinate 71,024, forward strand.
TGGTGACGTCGTCGGTAATGCCGACGGTGAAATGATTCTTGGGCGTATCCGCCGCCAGGTTGTCAAAGACGGCCTTCACCATGGAAGGTGAAAATTCTTTAGACCCGAGGCCGTAGCGGCCGCCGACGACGAGGATGTTCTTGCCGTTTTCGGCCAGGACCGAACGGACGTCTTCATACAGGGGTTCGCCGGCAGCGCCGGGTTCCTTCGTGCGATCCAGGACGGCTATCCTTTGGACAGTGGCCGGCAGTACTTTCAGGAAATGCTCGGCCGAGAAGGGCCTGTAAAGACGTACTTTGATAAGGCCGATTTTTTCACCCTTGTCCACCAGGTAATTAACGGTTTCTTCGATGACTTCGCAGGACGAACCCATGGAAACGATGACCCGTTCGGCGTCCGGGGCGCCGACATAGTCAAAGAGATGATAGTAGCGTCCGGTCAGGCCCCCGACCTGTTCCATGACCTGGGCGACTATGCCGGGCGTGGCCAGGTAGTAAGGGTTGGCGGCTTCCCTCTGCTGGAAGTAGATATCCGGGTTTTGGGCCGTACCCCGCTGGTGGGGATGCTCCGGATTCAAGGCGCGGGCGCGGAAGGCGCGGATGGCCTCCCAGTCCACCAGTTTGGCCATATCTTCATATTCAATGACGTCGATTTTTTGAATCTCGTGGGAGGTTCGGAACCCATCAAAGAAATGCACAAAGGGCACCCTGGCCTTCAGGGTCGCCAGATGGGCGACGAGGGCCAGATCCATGACTTCCTGCACCGAAGCAGAGGCAAGCATGGCAAACCCCGTCTGGCGGGCGGCCATAACGTCGGCGTGGTCGCCGAAGATGGACAGGGCGTGGGTGGAGAGGGCCCGGGCGGCAACGTGGAATACCGTAGGCAATAACTCACCGGCGATCTTGTACATATTGGGGATCATCAAGAGTAATCCCTGGGAGGCAGTAAAGGTGGTGGTCAGGGCGCCGCCGACCAGGGAACCGTGGACGGCACCGGCAGCACCAGCCTCCGACTGCATTTCTATTACCCTCAGGGGCTTACCGAAAATGTTTTTACGACCGTAGGCGGCCCATTCATCAGCAATTTCGGCCATGGGCGAGGAAGGCGTAATGGGGTAAATGGTCGCCACCTCGGACATGGCGTATGCCACATGGGCGGCAGCTGTGTTGCCATCAAATGGTTGCTTGGACATATTGGGCATTCTCCTTCACCAAAAATTTAACTATACCCCTGGTCCCTATATTTTATTCCTCTATTAATCTATCATTAGAGCTTTAAACGGTCAATACCAAGTATGCAATATACCAATTAAGCACTTGCTAGGTTTAAGGACCTGTACCAATGGTGTCGATGCGCCACCCAGTAGTAGGCGTCTCCTGCCGCAGGGTAAAAAACAGTATGCGCCTGCCGCTGTCGTAGGTCACTACCCTGCGTACGTTGAGGTCGACTTCTACCATAAATTTTTTTACGTCATCCCGGCCTGCTGTGGCAGGATCGTTTATGGGCTGGATGCGAATTATCCTGGCCCGGGTGATGTTGCCGATCTCATCGGCATCGTTAGTTGCGTAGGAGTAATTATACAAGCGGTTGTTGTCCATATTGCGGAACAAGTAACTTACCAGGCGGCGGCGCGTTTCTGTCGCGTGGGCAGTACGGGGATCATTGTTGTTAATGGCCTCGTAATAGGTTTCAATGACTTTTTCCGGAGACATCTGGCTGATCAGCTTTTCCTGGGGATTTTGGTGGTCGATATACTGGTCGACCCACTCCCCCCAACTTTTGCCGGTAATTTCCTCCAAACGGCGCCCCTTAAGAGAACACGCGAAGGCATCATGGCGTCCGGCATCGAGCCAGGCTCCAATTATTTTAATCCCGTCCTTAACAATGACGGCCCGGTTGGCATCCCGGCGCGGCTCCATAAAAGGGGGTAGGGGCTCTTCGATTTTATAAAGATTGACGGTGACCGTTTTACCCAGGTAGGGGGTGATGTCAAGGCCGACATCCCTGCTTAACTCATTGTTGTAGGCATAGTAAAGGGATACGGGATATTCCCCGGATTCATGGATGAATTTATCAGGGAGACGGCCGGTATAGGTTTTAATTTTGTAAAAGATGGTCCAGCCGTATTGTTTTAAAAAGGCGGCATCTTGAGGATCGATATCGCTGGAGGCTTCGGTATATTCGGCAAGGGGTGCCAGCTTGGTATAAAATTCTGCCGCTACCTGATGCCAGCCGTCTTCCAGTTCCAGATAACCGGGGGCATTATCCTGGTGCCAGAAAGGGTAACGTTTGCTGACGGCTATTTCACCGTTTTTGTTATATTTAAAGGCAAGGTAGTCTTTTTTCCCCTTCCAATCCTCAGGTGGAGGTTCTGTTTTGGGTAGTGGGCCGAGAAGGTTTAAAAAGCGTTGGGTCAACTGCCTGTCGACAAGGTTTATTATCTGACGCGGTTCCTCGCCGGGCTTTTCGGTCGCATAGACTTCTATGCCGGTAATTTCATTTTGAAATTCTTTAAACGCAGCCGCCGTTTCTTTGCGGGACTGGCAGCCGGAAAGGTTTAGTAAAATTAAGAGCAACAGGAGGACGGGCAAACTTTTTCGCATACCAATACCCCTTTGTATAGAAGTGCCTATCTTATATAGACGTCTCTCTCCAAATAAGGTTCCCCACTGGAAAATAGGATTTATACTTCCACCAAGAGCTATTGTACACCTAAAGGCGGTTGCTGCAAATAGGTTTGATGGGCTAAAACCTTGACTATGTTTTTCTGGAAATTTATAATTTAATTAGTTTATCGAGGTGGGAAAATGCGCGTACGTTATAAGTTGTGGTTGGAAGACGATGAACACGTTTTTGGCGAAGGGCTTTTTGAACTCCTCCAGGAAATCGAGCGAAGGGGTTCCATTAACCAGGCGGCCCGCAAACTAAAGATGTCCTACCGGCAGGCCTGGGGCCAGGTAAAGAAGGCGGAAGGGCGCCTGGGAGAAAAGCTGATTTATACAAGGGTGGGAGGTGAGACGGGCGGCGGCGCCGAACTGACTCCTGCTGGCAAGTGGTTTTTGCAGCGTTTCAGGCAGTTTAAATACGAGGCCGGAGAGGCCATCGAAGCGGCTTTTCAACGCTACTTTGGTTGTTAAGGTTATTTTTTATACCGTCGTTATGCTAAATAAAACATAATGAGAGAAGGAACGATGTATGTATAAAAGTAAGAGACGTACCGTTGCTTTACTTATTTTTGCTTTTCTGCTGGCGGTTATAGCGGGCGGCTGCAGCCGAAATGCTGGGCAGGGAAACAATCAGGCCGCTTCTACAGTTGGTGGAACCAGCGGAAAAGAATCGGCTCAAAAAAAAGAAATAATTCTGGCCACCACAACCAGCACAATGGATACCGGGCTGCTCGACGTCCTCATTCCTATGTTTGAGAAAAAAACCGGCTATATCGTTAAGCCCAATGCCGTAGGTACGGGACAGGCGCTGGCCATGGGTGAACAGGGCAATGCCGATGTCCTCCTCGTCCACGCTCCGGAGGCGGAAATGGAGCTAGTGGCAAAGGGGACGGTGATCAACCGTCGTCTGGTGATGCACAACGATTTCATTATCGTCGGGCCGCCGGAAGATCCGGCCGGGATTAGGGGGATTAAAAAGGCGGATGGGGCTTTTAAGCAGATTGCCGCCGGTAAGGCTCTATTTATTTCCCGGGGTGACGATTCTGGCACCCACAAAATGGAGAAAAAAATCTGGCAGAAGGCAGGCATAAAACCTGAAGGTAAATGGTACCAGGAAGCCGGTTCCGGCATGGGGCAGACTTTAAATATCGCTTCCGAAAAGGGTGGCTATACCCTCACAGATCGTGGCACTTATCTCGCCCTGCAAAAAAACCTTAAATTGGAGGTTATGGTGGAAGGGGACAGGGCTTTACTAAATATCTATCATGTTATGCAGGTCAACCCAGATAAATTTCCGGGTATAACCCTTAACAGCGACGGGGCCCAGGCCTTCGTAGACTTTATGACCGATCCGGAGACTCAAAAAGTAATCGGCGACTTTGGCAGAGATAAATTCGGCCAGCCCCTTTTCTTCCCCGACGCAGGGAAAGACGAAGCTTCCTTGGGGCAATAAGGGGGTAGAATGGTGGAGGCAGTCTGGCGGGGCTTGGTACAGGCCTTCCGCCTTCTTTTTACCCTTGATCCCGAAGTCCTGGAAATAGTGTATTTAACCCTTAAGGTATGCGGATTGGCTACGGTTATCAGCGTGATTATAGGCGTACCTTTAGGTATTTTTTTGGCTTTAAAGGAGTTTCCCGGGAGGCGGCTGGTGGTCAGCCTGGTCAATACCGGCATGGGCCTGCCGCCGGTAGTCGTCGGGCTGTGGGTTAGTTTTCTCCTCTGGCGCAGCGGCCCCCTGGGGCGGCTGGGCCTCATCTATACCCCGACGGCCATGGTAATTGCCCAGGCCTTCATTGCCACACCCATGGTTACCGGCCTGTCCATGGCGGCCGTTCAGCAGCTGCCCGCCAAGCTCCAGGCCCAGATTATGGCGATGGGGGCCTCACCCTGGCAGCTTTACTGGACAATCATCAGAGAGGCCCGCCTGGGCCTTCTGGCGGCCGTCATCGCCGGGTTCGGTGCCGTCGTCTCCGAGGTGGGGGCGGCTTCCATGGTCGGCGGTAACATTATGCACCACACGAGGGTCCTGACCACGGCTACGGTGATGGAGGTATCCAGGGGCCATTTCGATCTCGCCATGGCCCTGGGCTTTATCCTTCTTGGTCTGGCCTTTAGCATAACGGCCTTCCTTACCTTTCTTCAACAGAAGGCCCGCGGTGTACCCGGTAACGGGAGGGTTAAATAACATTTTTGGAGGGGTTCCATGGGTATCGAAATTAGACTGGAAGGGATACGCGTGCAGAAAGGCGGGCGCGAGGTCCTGGCGGTGGATGAACTGGTCGTTAGGGGCAGTGAGGTATGGGCATTGATCGGACCCAATGGAGCCGGCAAAAGCACCCTCCTCGAGGTTATGGCCCTGCTAGAAGAACCGGACAGGGGAAGGGTTTTTTATGATGGCCATAAAATTGATTATCGCCGTGCCCTCTTCTGGCGGCGTAGAATGGCGGTAGTCTTTCAAGAAGCTTTATTGCTGGATACAACTGTATTTAATAACGTGGCTTTAGGCCTGCGGTTCCGGGGATATCCCCGGTCGGTTATCAAGGATAAGGTCGAACACTGGTTGGAGGTTTTCCGCATCGGCAATCTCGCCGACCGACCGGCGCGTTGCCTTTCCGGAGGCGAAGCCCAGCGGGTCAGCCTGGCCCGTGCCTTTGTTCTGGAACCCCAGGTCCTTTTTTTGGATGAACCCTTTGCCGCCCTGGATCTTCCCACCAGGAGTTCCCTTATAGAAGAACTCCATTATATATTGAGGCAGACGGGCATTACGGCCGTTTTCGTTACCCATGATTTTACCGAGCTGCCCTTTTTGGCCGATCATGTGGCGGCCCTTCAGGGGGGGCGCATCATCCAGCGCGGTACTCCCGGCCATATCCTCCGCCGTCCGGCAAGCATTGAACTGGCCGGCCTCGTCGGTATAAGCAACATCCTTCCGGGTGAGGCCTGGTTGCAGGGGGGTACCGTCAGGGTGCGCCTGCAGGGAGGGGTAACCCTGTTGGCCGGTACGCGCTTAAACGGGCGAGTGGTGGCCTGCCTGAGGCCGGAAGAAATAACCCTTCAAGCCCCCGATACTTCGGCGCCGGCGGCCAACGTCCTGCGGGGCTGTATAAGGCGTATAGTTCCCCGGGGTAGCCTCTGTCGCATTGAGCTGGACTGCGGCATCCCCCTGGTGGCTGAGACGGGAATCCATCAGCTGCGGCAGGAAGGCCTCACCCCGGGCAAAGAGGTTTTAGCCGCCTTTCCTCCTGATGCGGTGCATTTAATCCCGGCATAATTTTTTAATACCCTCTCCTTGTCGGTGTTAAATGATTTAAGTTATAATAAGCGCTAAAGGTGGTGAAAGCGGTGCCGAAAATCCTGATCGTTGATGATGAACCGGCCATAGTGGAACTGGTAGCCTACAATTTGCAGCAGGCAGGTTTTACTACCGTTACGGCCGGCGACGGAGCGGAGGCCCTGGCCAAGGCAGAGACGGAAAAGCCCGACCTCATTATATTAGATGTTATGTTGCCGAAGGTCGACGGGTTTGAAGTATGCCGCAGCCTGAGGGCCCGCGGCAATACCCCTATTCTCATGCTTACGGCACGCCGGGAAGAGATCGATCGGGTTCTGGGGCTGGAGCTGGGGGCGGACGATTATCTTACCAAACCCTTTAGCCCCCGGGAGCTGGTGGCCCGGGTCCGCGCCATTTTGCGCCGGGCGGAAAGCAACATGCAGCAAAAGGAAGAAATAATCGCCGTGGACGACGTGGTAATTAATCCCGCCGGCCATGTAGTCACTGTTAAAGGGAAACCTGTAGACTTAACATTAAAGGAGTATCAGCTCCTGTATTTGCTGGCGGCCAATAGGGGCCGGGTATTCACCCGGGAGGCACTGCTGGAACGCCTGTGGGAGGGGGACTATTACGGCGATATGCGAACAATCGATGTGCATATTCGCCATCTGCGGGAAAAAATAGAAGAAAACCCCAGCAACCCGCGGTATATCCTTACGGTTCGTGGGGTGGGGTACAAGTTTCGCGACTGACGGTTAATCGTGGCGGGGCGATTCCTTGACCTTCATCAAGGCCTCGGTAAGGGCGCGGTAGATATCAGCCCGGTGCTGGGCTTCAAGCATGGCCAGTTTGGAATAAATTTCTCCCTTTTCCCTGACCACATAGCGGGGCGGTAAATGATTCAAAGCCAGGGCTACGATATCATACCGGCAGGTATCGCAGCGGCAGGCTTCGGGATCCTGGGCGAGGACCTGATCCAACAGTTCCCAGACGCAGTCTTCCATATAGTTTTTTAAAAATATTTCCTTGGTCATTTTTTGCACCTCCAGGGCCTAAATATTCGCCCCGGTCGGCCGTTCTTCCTGCTTTTGTCCCGGAGGAAAATTAGTAATAAAAGGAGATGCCTTTTTTTGGATGCCCTTAAGGTGCGGGCTTATGGTAAAATAAATTTGACTCTTAAGGTTCTAGACCGCCGTCCCGACGGTTATCACAATTTAAGCACCATTTTTCAAAGCATCGCCCTCCAGGATACACTGGAGTTAAACCGAGAGGCGGAAGGCATCGCTATTGAAGTCAAAGGAGCTTCCCTGCCTACGGGGAAAGATAATTTGATTTACCGGGCGGCCGCCTTGCTTAAACGGCGATACGGTTTTTCAGGAATACGTATCATCCTTACAAAGAAAATTCCCATTGCGGCCGGCCTGGGAGGGGGCAGCAGTGACGCTGCAGCCACGCTGGTGGGAATAAACTACCTTTTCAACCTGGGATTAACGCCGGGACAGCTGGTGCGGCTGGGAGCAGAGGTGGGAGCGGACGTCCCCTTTTGTGTGCTGGGCGGCACTGCCCTGGGTCGGGGCAGGGGTGATGAGTTAAGCCTGTTGCCGTCGCCGCCCCGGTTGTGGTTGGTACTGGTGAAGCCTTCCTTCGGGGTAAGCACCGCCGCGGTATACCGGCACTGGGATACCGATCCCCCCGGGGAGAATCCGGAACCTCCCAATGAAGGGAGGATCCTGGAGGCCATAAAGGCGGGCGACCGGAAGCTGCTCATCGATTCCCTGGGTAACGACCTCGAAACAATAACCTGCCGTCTGTATCCGGAGGTAAAGGATATAAAATTAAAGCTTATGGAGGCCGGGGCGGAACGGGCCGTCATGTGCGGCAGCGGTCCCACGGTTTTCGGTGTGGCCCCCGATAAGGAGACGGCCCAACAGATCGCTGCCCGGCTGCGAAGGATTTACCCTCAAACAATAGTCACCTGCACCCTGTAAGTAGGATATAACCCCGGGGACGAGGGGGTGTAAGCTTGATAAACGGCATTAACAAGGGTGGTAGAATGAAAAATATTCTTAACGGCAAGCTGGAAAATTACAAACCCTTACGGGAAATAGTATTTGAAACCCTGCGGGAGGCCATTATCAACGGTCAGTTGAAGGCCGGGGAGAGACTGATGGAAGTTCAGCTGGCGGAAGAACTGGGCGTCAGCCGGACACCCGTCAGAGAGGCCATCCGCAAGCTGGAGCTGGAGGGTTTCGTTGTCATGCTCCCGCGCAAGGGAGCATATGTGGCGGATCTTTCCACCAAAGATATCGCCGATGTTTTTGAAATTCGGTCGGCGCTGGAATCCCTGGCCGCCGCCCTGGCCTGCGAACGCATAACCGATGAAGAACTGGACGAGCTGGAACGCCTGTTGATAAAGGTGGCCGATTGCGTAGCCAAGGACGATTTGGAAACCTTAATTGAAGTAGATACCCAATTTCACGACGTCTTGTACCGGGCCAGCCGCAATGACCGCCTGGTACAGATAATTAATAATTTGCGGGAACAAATCCAGCGTTTCCGCACCACTTCCCTGGGTACTCCCGGCCGTATGCGGGAAACCCTGGAAGAGCATAAGCAGCTGGTGGAAGCCATTACGGCCCGCAATGTAGAATTGGCCCGCCGTCTGGCCCTGGAACACATTGAAAATGCCGAAAACCGGATGATGGAAGCCATTAGGGAAGAAATGCGGTCCAGCAGCAACCCACGAAAATAGGGGAGGATAATTTTGCAGGTAGATGCCATCGTCCTCGCGGGGGACCGGGAAGGCCGGGCCCTGTTACCTGTTGGTTCCCGACCCATGATTCTCTGGGTGCTAGAAGCCCTTCAATATTCGGGTTGTATCCGTCGGTTAGTTGTATCGGGTCCCCAGGAGCTTACCGCAGTCCTTCCCGCGGGGGTGACCCTCGTACCTGCCGGGAAGACGGCCGTGGAGAGCGCCCTGAACGGAGCCGCCCTTTTTCCTGATGCCGAGTGGCTGCTTCTGGTAACCGCCGACATTCCTCTTTTAAAACCGGAGGCCGTGCAGGATTTTTTGGAGCGCTGCCGCCGACGGAGGGCCGATTTTTATTATCCCATAGTCAGCCGCGAGCGCAATGAAGCAAGCTATCCCGGCGTTAAACGCACTTACGTCCGTCTACGAGATGGGATTTTTACCGGGGGAAACATGGTATTAATCCGGGCGGCGATTTTACCTGATTGCGCCAGGAAGAGCCAGGAACTGGTGAGGTTGCGTAAAAGCCCCCTTGCCTTAAGCCGCCTGGCGGGTTTGGGGTTTATCATAAAATTTTTAACCCGTCGCCTAACCATAGCTGAGGCTGAAAAGGAGTTTTCCCGCCTGCTGGGTGCCAGGGGAGCGGCTATAATTTCCCCCCATCCGGAAATCGGCATCGACGTCGATAAAGAAAGCGATCTGCAGCTTGCCAGAAGGGTCTTAGGCAGTGGGCCGGCGACGTGCTCCACTAAAAAGTAAGAACATGAAGGGGGAGGAGAGCCTATGGCCGCAGTTGTTGCCGTTATCCTGGCCGCCGGCCAGGGAAAACGTATGCGTTCGCGCCTGCCCAAGGTCCTCCACAGGATAGCCGGACGCAGCCTGGTCGAGCATGTCATGGCCGCTGCCGGAGAAGCGGGCGTTGAGGAGAACGTCATTGTCATTGGCCATGGCGCCGAAGAAATAAAGGCCGCCCTTGGTGCCGGGCAGAAATACGCCTTCCAGGAACGACAGCTGGGTACGGGTCATGCCCTGGCTCAAGCCCAGGGCGCCGTCGGAAATGCCAATGACATACTGGTCCTCTGCGGTGATACCCCCCTAATCAGGGGGACGACCTTGAAAAAGCTCCTACACCATCATTTTGTCACCGGAGCGACTGCAACCCTTTTAACGGCGCGGTTGGCAAATCCCCAAGGGTACGGACGCATTGTTCGCGATGAGGAAGGAAGGGTAAAGGCCATTGTCGAAGAAAGGGACGCCGCTCCGGAGGAAAAAGCGATTAAGGAAATAAATACGGGCATCTACTGTTTTAAGGCGGATTTTATCTGGCCTGCCCTGCAGCAATTAAAACCGGATAATGATCAAGGCGAATACTACCTTACTGATGTCGTAGCCCTGGCTCAAGCCCGGGGACTGTCAATAGAGGCGGTCACCGTTGAAGATGAAGAAGAAGTGCTGGGGGTAAACGATCGCGTCCAGCTGGCAGAAGCCGCGGCCATTTTGCGGCGACGGATAAATCAAGCCCATATGCAGGCCGGGGTAACTATTGTCGATCCGGCAACGACATATATCGACGTCACGGTAACAATTGAAAAGGATACAATTATTTATCCAGGAACCTTCCTGGAGGGGAATACTATTATCGGCGCCGGTTGTTTTCTGGGCCCCGGGACGACTATTAGGGACAGCCGGGTGGGCGAGGGCAGCACCATTAGCCATGCCGTAGTTCTGGAAAGCGTTATAGGCCCCGGCTGTCAGGTAGGTCCCTTTGCCTACCTGCGGCCGGGAACCGTTTTAGAAGCCGGCGTCAAGGTAGGTGATTTTGTCGAGATTAAAGCTTCACGGGTGGGCCGGGGCTCCAAGGTGCCGCACCTGACCTATTTGGGCGATGCCACCGTGGGGAAGGAAGTAAACATCGGCGCCGGGACCATCACCTGCAATTATGACGGCAGCAAGAAATGGCCTACAGTAATTGAGGACGGAGTCTTTATCGGCAGCAACACCAACCTGGTCGCTCCGGTGAAGGTGGGTGCGGGGGCCGTTGTAGGTGCCGGTTCTACCATTACCGAAGATGTACCGCCCGGGGCATTGGCCCTGGCCCGGGAAAGACAAGTTAATTTGCCTTACAGGGGTAAAAAGATAGAGAAAAAATGAAGGAAAAACGCCAATAAAGGCGAAGTAAAATACACGTTAAACCCTTCCCCTGAATTTGGAGGTTATTTACAGTAAAATGGAAACAGAGAGCGCACGGTTAAAAATTTTTAGCGGCAACGCTAACCCCGAGCTGGCCAGGGAGATCGGCGCCTACCTGGGAGTACCCCTTGGCGCGGCCAAGGTTAGCCGTTTCAGCGACGGTGAAATCAGCATTGCCATTGACGAAAGCGTCCGGGGGGAGGATGTTTTCGTCATTCAACCCACCTGTGAGCCCGTCAACGATAATCTAATGGAACTTTTAATTTTAATCGACGCATTGCGCCGCGCTTCGGCCTGGCGCATTACCGCAGTGGTTCCCTATTACGGTTATGCCCGCCAGGAACGCAAAACCAGGGCGCGGGATCCCATTTCGGCCAAACTTGTCGCCAATTTAATTACCGCCGCCGGCGCCGACAGAGTCCTTACCATGGACCTCCATGCGGCGGCAATCCAGGGCTTTTTTGACATCCCCGTTGACCACCTGACGGCGGTGCCGATCCTGGCCGATTATTTCAATAGTAAAGGTTTTGATCGGGCCGTAGTCGTTTCCCCCGATCTTGGCGGTGTCACTAGGGCGCGGAATTTTGCCGAGCGCATCGGCGCCGAGATTGCTATTATCGATAAACGGCGGCCGGCTCCCAATGTGGCAGAAATCATGAACCTCATCGGTGACGTGAAAAATAAAACGGTCATCATGATTGATGACCTCATCGACACCGCCGGGACCATCTGCCTGGGGGCAAAGGCTTTGCTGGAGCACGGGGCCAGGGCTGTCTACGCCTGCTGTACCCACCCCGTTTTATCGGGACCGGCCCGGGAACGTCTGGCAGCTGCCCCTTTAGAAGAAGTAGTTGTCTGCAATACCATCCCCGTACCGGAAAACAAGGAAATCGAAAAGTTGCGCCGTCTATCGGTGGCCCCTTTACTCGGCGAAGCCATTATCCGCATCCACAAGGACCTGTCTGTGAGCAAACTTTTCGATTAGCTCCCTTCAGGGGGGACATCCTTGTTATTTTTACGTCCGAAGGGGAGGTTACGGCAGTAGCGGTTGAGGGTTTCCGTTGCCCGGCGGGTGAAGGTACGGGCTTCTTGAAGGGCCTTACCGGCTCCGGCGGCGGTATCCTGCCATTGGATGTTTAGCAGACCGGCAGGCTTTTTTAGCGTTTCTTCGGCCCCGGCCCGGGCTATGATGGCGTCCCTGCCGCAGGTAACGATTTGCGCAGTTTCCAGGCTTTTACTCCCATGGAGCAAACCGCTTTTAATGTCTAGATAGTAGATCTTGCCGTCCTGGGGGTCGAAGCGGAAGTCTTCAACGGTTCCCAATACGGTGCCTTCCTCCGTAATCACCCTGGCGCCCAAAATGGGCAGGGGATGCCTGGCCAGGGCCTCCAGTTCGGGCAGGGAACTTAACTTCACCACGGCACTGGCCTGATCAACGGTAACGGCATGGTTGCCTACGCTTTTGACGTGGTTATAGGGAATTACTGGTTGTTCTTTGAACCATCCTTTTCGTTCAACGGTAAAAGCGACGATGGCCAGTTTTTGCGGGTCGATTAAAAGGCGCTTGATCCGTCCCAGCTGATGGCCGTCCGCCAGGCTGACTACGGGCATTCCGGTAAGCTTTTTGCTGGTATAAAACATCCCTTTTCACCTCCCGGCTTATAACATGCTTATTCATATAATATGGGGTTTATGCTGTTTCCAGTTGGGCTAAACTTTAAATGCTGAAAGGAGTTGGTAATATGCAGGTGCAGACAATCAATGCTGAAGTGAGGCCTGACACTGGAAAACAGACGGCCGGACGTATGCGGCGGCAGGGTAAGGTGCCGGGTGTTATTTACGGTAAAAAGGTGGGCAACCTTCCCCTGGCAGTTCCCCGCAAAGAGCTGGAAAGGGTTCTGGACCGGGAAGGCGGGAGTGCCCTGCTTAAAGTAATAATCGGCGGTCAAGGGCAGGCAAGGGAATTCACGGCAATGGTCAGGGAGGTCCAGCGCCATCCCATCAAAGGCGAAATTATCCATATCGATTTTCATCAAATTTCCCTGGACGAAGAGATTAGGGCCACCGTCCCCATCGTTTTGGAAGGAGAGGCTCGGGGTGTTCGAAACGGCGGCATCCTCCAGTACGGCCTGCGGGAGGTAGAAGTGGAGGCCCTTCCTGCCGACTTGCCGGAAACCCTTACGATAGACATCAGCGACCTGGATGTTGGCGAACACTTATCGGTTGCCGATATTAAAGCGCCGCGGGGGGTAAAAATCCTTACCGAACCCGACGCCGTAATTGCCACCATAGTGAGCACCCGGGCCGTAGAAGCGGAAGAAGACGCGGCGCCTGATGGAGAAACGCAGGCTGCAGAATAGAGAAACATACGGTTTTGGAGGCGCTGATTTGCCTGTGCAGATGGTTGTGGGCCTGGGCAATCCCGGGCCCCAGTATGAGGCAACCCGCCATAACGCCGGTTTCATGGCGGTCGATCTCCTTGCCGACGAATTAGGAATCGCATTTAAGACAGACAAGCACCGGGCCCTGGTCGGTGGGGGAAACGTTGCTGGCAGGGAGGTTCTCCTGGTTAAACCCCTTACTTATATGAACAACAGCGGCGAGGCCGTGGCGCCTTTGGTCCGGTGGTACGGCATCATTCCGGAGGAGTTGATAGTTGTCCACGACGATCTGGATCTGTCTCTGGGAATGATGCGTATCAGGGCTAAGGGGAGCTCGGGCGGCCATCGCGGTTTACAATCAATCATCGCCGCCCTGGGGACAACAGCCGTACCCAGGTTAAAGATAGGTATCGGCCGGCCGCCGGCTGGGCAAGATGTAGTTGATTATGTCCTGCAGCCCTTCAGCAGGGATGAATGGTCCCTGGTGGCTCCCGCCCTCCGGCGGGCGGCAGCAGCCCTTCGTTTTCTCCTGGAAGGCGGAACTTTAGAAGAGGGCATGAATCTTTTTAACCGCAGATTATGATCTTTTGGCAAACCTTTGCGGCTGGTTTTCTTGCCGCCGGGACGGCATTGGTGGTAAACAATCTTCTTCTACGGCTGGGTCCGGGAGGAAGACCCGTTCTTGCTTTTTTAGGCCCATTAGGAGAAGAGGCGTTAAAAACCGCTTTATCTTTTATGACGGGAGCCCCCCTGGCCGGCGTACATTTTGTTTTCGGCTGCGTCGAAGCCTGCTGGGAGCTTACCGGATCTTTACGTTCAGGCAGGGGCAGTTATTTAAAACCCGCCCTGGCCGCGGTGGCGGGGCATACCCTTTTCGGCCTGGCGGCCTCTGCGGTTTTGGCCGCAACCTCTAGACCTGAAGGGGCCCTGGTGGGGAGCGTCCTCGTCCACATGGCCTGGAACAGGTTTATTTTATCCCTGCATTATTTTGGGCGAAAACTATAAACCTTGACTTATTTCCGGGGAACAGAATATAATAATAGCAGGAATGAAAGTTAGAAAATAAAAGGCCCTGGGAAAGGGCCTTTTATTAATAGGTAGGGGCTTGTATTTAGGGTGCTAATTGGCAATTGGAGTGTAAGATAAATGTATAATCATTATGGTATATTGCAAATTGTCAGAGAAAGTTCCCAATTTCACAGCATAATTAAAGGTTTGGAGCAGGGTTTGGCGGAGCAGCAGCTCTACGGCCTGCCGGAAGGATTAAAGGGGGTATGGCTGGCGGCCCTGCTTGCGGACTGTCGTCCCGTTGTTTGTGTAACGGCGGGTAGCGATGAAGCGGGGAAGCTGGCAGCCGATATTACCTCTTTCTTGACGGCGGCCAGGGTTGACTATTTTCCGGCGCGGGAACTTCTGCCCCTCGAAGTCTATACCCACAGTCCCGAACTTTCTGACCAGCGTTTACATGTTTTGCACCATGTCCTTACGGGAAAAATCGAGCTGGTGATTGTACCGGTAGACGCCCTTTTGCAGAAATTGCCGCCGCCTGAAACCCTAAAAGACGCCCTCATATCGTTGGAAGTCGGACAGACCATCAACCGCGAGGTTCTTTTGGAAAAATTAGTTTCCCTGGGCTACCGGCGGCAAGAGGTAGTAAGTGCGCCCGGCCATATGGCCGTACGGGGCGGCGTTATTGACGTTTATCCGGTGGGTTCTGCCGAGCCGGTGCGTCTGGAATTATTCGGCGACGAAATAGACTCTTTACGTTTCTTTAATCCGGAAACACAGCTTTCGGTAGCGGAGACGCGCTCCGTAACTATAGGTCCCGCCCGCGAGGTTTTGCCTCCGGCCGATATAGAACCTGGGATGGCCACTCTTAAGGCGGAATTTGAGGAAGTCCATGCTGCCTTACGCCGCCGCCAGCCCCAGGCGGCCCGGGAATTAAAGCAAAGGTTTGAGAAAATGGCAGAGCGCCTGGAAATGGGCGACTGGCCTGAAGGCATAGAACAGCTTCAGGCGGCTTTTTATCCGCGCCTGGCCACCCTTTTCGACTACTTTCCCCGGACCCCGCTGTTGGTTTTCGACGACCCGGCGCGCATTTTTGAAGAAATACAACGGCGAGAGCAACAGCGCCTGGGTATTTTTACGGAGATGTTGACCGGTGGCATGGCCCTGCCCCTACAGGGGCAGGCCTATATGGAAGGCCACGAGCTGGTGCATCTTTTTAGTCGTTACCAGCGCCTTTATTTTTCCATTTTACCCAGGCGGGCACCGGGTACCAGCCCTCGTCAGCTCCTGGGTGTTACGGCACAGCCCGTTCCGGCTTTTCAAGGGCGAATGCATCTTTTGCTGGATGAGCTGAGTCGCTGGCGGCGCCAGGGCTATCGCATAATTTTTATGGTTCCCGAACCGGAACGCATGGCGGGCCTGCGCCAGGCCCTGTCCGAGGGGAACATCATGAGCCAGAACGTCAACGACGTGGCCACTGTTCCGGAAAAGGGCCAGGTACTTTTTGTTACCGGGCGCCTGCATCAGGGTTTTACCTGGCCGGAGATGGGTCTGGCCGTCCTGGGCGATGCGGAGATTTACGGTGGGGTAAAGAGGCCAAGGCGAGTCAAGCCGGCCGGAGAAGGGACGAAAATAACCTCTTTCCAGGATCTTCGGGAAGGTGATTACGTCGTTCACGTCCATCACGGCATTGGACGCTATCTGGGATTAAAGCAGCTGGAAGTAGGCGGGGTTAAGAAGGATTATCTCCTCATTCAATACGCCGGTCAGGACCGTCTTTACGTACCCGTCGAACAAATCTCCCTGGTGCAAAAGTATGTGGGTGCCGAGGGTCATGTTCCCCGTCTGTACCGCCTGGGAGGTAATGAATGGCATAAAGTTAAAAGCCGCGTTCAGGAAGCAGTCCAGGCCATGGCCGAAGAATTACTGGATATTTACGCTAAAAGGGAGGCCATGCCGGGTTATGCCTTTTCCCCTGATACCCCCTGGCAGCGGGAATTTGAAGAGGCTTTTCCTTATACTGAGACGCCGGACCAGCTCAAAGCCATCGCTGAGGTCAAGGCCGACATGGAACAGCCCCGGCCCATGGATCGCCTGCTGTGCGGGGACGTTGGGTACGGCAAGACCGAGGTGGCCATGCGGGCGGCTTTTAAAGCCGTCATGGACGGCAAGCAGGTAGCCGTACTGGTGCCGACGACCATCCTCGCCCAGCAGCACTACAACACCTTTAAAGGGCGTTTTGAAAATTTTCCTGTGAAAATAGCCGTATTAAGCCGCTTTTCCTCACCCGCTGAGCAGAAAAGGGTGATCAAGGCCTTAAAGAAGGGCGAAATAGATATTATCATCGGTACCCACCGTTTACTGTCCAAAGACGTTGCCTTTAAGGATTTAGGCCTGGTAATTATTGATGAAGAGCAGCGCTTCGGTGTGGCCCACAAAGAAAAATTGAAAAAACTGCGTTACAGCGTCGACGTTCTCACCATGACGGCCACTCCCATCCCCCGCACCTTGCATATGGCCCTGGCCGGGGTCCGCAACATGAGCCTTATCGAGACGCCGCCGGAAGACCGCTTTCCTGTCCAGACCTATGTGGTGGAGTACAGCCCGGAGCTGGTACGCGAGGCCATTCGGCGGGAACTGGACCGTGGTGGTCAGGTATATTTTGTTCACAACAGGGTAATGGACATCGATCGTTTTGCCTACCACGTCCAGCAATTGGTGCCGGAGGCCAGGGTGGCGGTGGCCCACGGCCAGATGGAGGAAAGGGAACTGGAAAGGGTCATGCTTGATTTTATCGAGGGGCGTTACGACGTTCTTGTTTGTACTACCATTGTAGAAAACGGCCTTGATATTCCCAACGTCAACACCCTGATCGTCGATGAGAGCGACTGCTTTGGCCTGGCCCAACTATACCAGCTCCGGGGGCGTGTAGGCCGCAGCAGCCGTTTGGCATACGCCTACTTTACCTACCGTCCGGATAAGGTTTTGGGAGAGGTGGCCGAAAAGCGTTTGGCGGCCATAAGGGAATTTACGGCCCTCGGTTCGGGATATAAAATCGCCCTGAGGGATCTTCAGATACGGGGAGCGGGCAACCTTCTAGGGCCGGAACAGCATGGTCATATGCTTGCCGTAGGCTTTGACCTTTATTGCCAATTATTAGAAGAAGCGGTCCAAAAATTAAAACGCCAGCGCGGCGAGATTTTGCTCCAGGAAAAAGAAGGGCCTCCTCCTGCGTCAGTAGAACTACATGTAGATACTTTCTTAAGCGACGACTATATTCCCGACGATGCTTTAAAAATGGAATTTTATCAACGCCTGATGGCGGCCGGGGATTTATCCCAGGTCGAGGCCATTGCCGAGGAAATGGAAGATCGTTTCGGCAGGCCTCCGGCTGCGGCGGAAAACCTCATCAGCCTTAGCAGGGTTCGCCTTTTAGCCAGGGAGGTCGGCGTCGCCGGCGTTCACCAGAACGGCCGGGAGGTGGAACTGCATTTCGGCCACACCCATAACTTGCGGGGAGAAAAGCTGATGCACCTGACCCAACATTTTCCCCGCAAGCTCACATTTTCTTCCGCAGGCGGTTTAACCATCAAGGTGCGGACGGCCGGCCTCGACCAGCAGGGACTCCTGACCCTGTTAGAGGACGTTTTAACCCGCATTAAATACTTGGTGGCCGAAGCGGCTGGTTAAAAAGGGGTGGGGAAGATGCCGAATGTAAACTGGTATGCCTTGTGGCTTGGTTTAAAGCCGCGCATGCTGATATTCCTTGAAAAGCTTTTTTGGGCGGCGCTTATTGCCCTGGCCGCCCTCGTTGCCCTCAATCTGGCCACGAGTCTTATTCGCCGCTTTTTTAAGGGCAGGAAGCGGGATCCACATAAAGAAAAAACCCTGGAAACCCTGTTGACGTCGGCGCTGCGATATCTCGTTTATGCCGTGGCCGTGATGCTGATCCTGGAACAATTTGTAGATATTACTCCCATAATTGCCGGGGCCGGCGTTTTGGGTCTGGCGGTTGGCTTCGGCGCCCAGAGCCTGGTAAAGGACCTGATTACGGGCTTTTTCATCATTTTTGAAGACCAGTTTCATGTAGGCGATTTTGTAGAAATCAACGGCCAGGTGTCGGGTACGGTGGAGGAACTGGGGCTGCGCCTGACCACAATCCGGGAATGGAGCGGCAAAAAGTTTTACATCGCCAACAGCGAGATTAAGACGGTGCGGAATTACAACCGGGAAGAAATGCGGGCCATCGTTACGGCCACCTTTCCCTTTGAAGAGGATCCCCGTAAAATACGGGAGGTACTGGAAGAAGTTTGCCGCGAGGCGGCATTTGAACTGGCCGATGAACTCATTCAAGGGCCGGACGGCCCGGTGGAGCCACCCCATGTCCATGGTGTCACGGATATTGATAAATCGGATAAAGGAGGCCAGTTTACCATTACCGCCCTGACCAAGCCGGGTTCTTTGTGGGTGGTGGAGAAAACTTTACGGGAAAAGGTTTGGCAGGCCTGCCGGGACAACGGTATCCGTCTTGCTTATCCGGCCAGGGTTTATCTCGGCGGTCGCAATAATGAATTCTAGTATTTCCCTGGGTGCGGCCTTTTATCCATGGTACCAGTTCTAGAAAAGGCAGGGAAAAAATGAATAAACCTTCCGTGCTGATTATATACTAACAGTGAAAGCTAATCCTTAGAAAAGGGCACCCTAAAGGAGGGTAAAGGGGGGATAGACAGCAGTGAAAGCGACAGGCATTGTACGACGCATTGACGATCTAGGACGCGTGGTAATACCCAAGGAAATCAGGCGCACCCTGCGGATTCGCGAAGGTGATCCCTTGGAAATCTTCGTCGACCGCGAAGGCGAAGTAATTTTAAAAAAATATTCGCCCATTGGTGAGCTTGGAGATTTTGCCAAGGAATACGCCGATTCCCTTCATGAAGCCATCGGGCATATAGCCTGTATTGCCGACCGGGACAATATTATTGCGGTGGCCGGTGCCCCCAAAAAGGAATTCCTGGATAAGCCCATCGGGCCGGCAGTGGAAAAGGTTATGGAAGAGCGCAAACCCGTGCTCATAAACTCGCCCACAGAAGAATGGTTGCCCATTGACGGAGAAGGGGAGGCATATAAATTTACGGCTGAGGTTATAGCGCCCATAATTGCCGAAGGCGATCCCATAGGGGCCGTGATTATCTGTTCCCGGGAGCCTGGGGTAAAAATGGGGGATATGGAACTAAAATTGGCCGAGACGGCGGCGGGTTTTCTGGCCAAACAAATGGAACAATAAGGCGGCGTAAAGACGCCGCTTTCTTTTTTTCCCGGCGTTGTGGTACAATAATACGGTATACTTTTCCTGTGGAGCTGAGAACAATGTCGGGCGGAATAGTAATTGCCGGTATGGGGCCCGGGGATCCGGCCCAGGTGCCGCCGGCGCTTATGAAAATATTACAGGAAGTAGATAGGATTTTTTTAAGGACGGAGCGACATCCGGCGGTGTCGGCTTTAAAAGAAGGCGGTTTTAAGTGGCAGACCTTTGATGCCTTATACGAACACGCCAGAAATTTTGACGAGCTTTACCGCCAGATCGCATCCGTCGTAATCCAGGAAGCCTCAAACCTGCGGGTGGCCTATGTCGTGCCGGGGCACCCCATGGTAGCCGAAAAAAGCGTAACCCTTATTTTAGAAAGCGCCCGGCAGGCGGGAATAGATACCCGGGTAGTTCCGGCCATGAGCTGCCTGGATGCCCTTTATGCCACTTTAAAGTTGGACCCCACCCTGGGATTGACCGTTGTTGACGCCCTGACGTTAAACGTCGACGGCCTGGATCCGGGGCTGGGCTTGATTATCACCCAGGTTTACAGTCAGCAGGTTGCTTCAGATACCAAGCTGACCCTTATGGAGCTTTATCCAGACGAATACCCGGTGACGGTGGTACGGGGAGCCGGTCTGCCCGAAGGGGAGCGGGTGGAAATCGTGCCCTTGTACGCCCTTGACAGACTGCCCTGGATCGATCACCTTACCAGCGTCTATCTACCGCCCTTTATCAAGGGGCGGGAGCGAACCCTTGCCGGGTTAAAGGAGATTATGGCTCGCCTGCGCGGGAAAGAAGGTTGTCCCTGGGACCGGGAACAGGATCACCACTCTTTAAAACGCTATCTGGTGGAAGAAACCTACGAAGTGCTGGAAGCCATCGAGGCCGCCGACATGCATAAACTTTGCGAGGAGTTGGGAGACTTACTGCTACAGATAGTCTTTCATGCCCGTTTGGCTGAAGAGCGGGGCGATTTTACCCTGGCCGACTGTCTGGAAACTATATGCACCAAAATGCGCCGGCGCCATCCCCACGTTTTTGGTACCATTAGCGTAAATACATCCGGAGAAGTTTTGGCCCGCTGGGATAAGATTAAAATGGCCGAAAAACAAAAAGATGGTCTGAAGACCCCATCTTTGCTGAGTGTACCGCGGGGACTGCCGGCCCTCTTGAAGGCTTTAAAGGTTCAGGAACAGGCAGCCCGGGTGGGATTTGACTGGGAAGACGCGGCAGGCGTTTGGTCGAAGGTGGAAGAAGAGCTTGAAGAGCTGAGAGAGGCCGCGAAGGGAGCGGGCGCCGCGGAACGGACTGCGGAATTGGGGGATGTATTATTTGCCCTGGTAAATCTGGCCCGCTGGCTCGGGGTTGAGCCTGAGGAGGCCCTGCAGGCCAGTGTTGCCAGATTTATGGAACGCTTTCAATACATCGAGGAGAAGGCGCGGCAGAAAGGCTTGGAATTAGAAAAGCTTTCCCTTGCTGAAATGGATAACTTATGGGAAGAGGCAAAAAAAGTTAAGGAAAATAAGGGTTAATGCAGGAGATTGTTGGATTATAGCGAATTAATGTGAACAAGGGTATACCCGATACAGGAGGGATAACTATTGAACAAGGTGGATCTAGTGGCCAGCGTGGCGGAAAAGGCCGACCTTACTAAGAAAGAGGCAGAAAAGGTTGTCGGCGCCGTCCTCGCCAGTATCGAAGAAGCCCTGGCCCAGGGCGATAAGGTGCAGCTTGTCGGTTTTGGCACCTTCGAGGTCAAAGAAAGGGCCGCTCGCGTGGGACGCAACCCGCGCACCGGCGAGGAAATTAAGATAGCGGCCACGCGGGTGCCGGTATTCAAGCCCGGCAAAGCCTTGAAAGAAGCTGTGGCCAAATAAAAGTAAGGGAAATCAGGCGCTATGCCTGATTTTTCTATGTGGGGGTTTAAAAAATGCGCCTTGATAAATTTTTAAAGGTATCCCGTTTAATTAAACGGCGCACATTGGCCAAAGAGGTCTGCGACGGCGGCGGCGTAGAAGTGAACCGCCGGCCGGCCAAGGCCGGCACGGAGGTCAAACCGGGAGACGTCATCACATTAAAATTGGGAAACCGATGGCAGACTATAGAGATATTGGCGACGCCGGAAAATATACCCGCCGACCGCGCCAAAGAAATTTACCGCGTCCTCGCCGAGGGAAGAGATGATACGGGGAATGCATAGCCGTGGAGGGCTTCTGCCTATACTAAAAAATAAAAAGGCAGGAGCGATAAACATTGCGGCGTAAGATTGGAACGTTGATAGCGACCCTGTTATTGTTAAGTGCTGTCTTGGAGGGGTGCCGGGCACCGGCCAGGCGACCGGCGGCGGAGGAACCCACCATTTCCCTTTATATTAATCAAACGGGCGAAGTTAAACGGATGAAAATAGAGGAATACCTTCCCGGCGTAGTGGCGGCCGAAATGGAACCAACATGGCCCCTTAATGCCCTGGCGGCCCAGGCAATCCTTGCCCGGACCTTTACCATGAAGAAGATCCAAGAAGGCGGTGTTAAAGCCCACAGCACCGACGCCTCCACCAGCGTTGAGGAGTTTCAAGCATACGACCCAACGAGGGTCAATGACAACGTGCGCCGGGCGGTGGAAATGACCAGGGGCCAGGTTATTAAGTATAAAGGAGATTATGTCAATGCCTGGTTTTATGCTTCCGGCGGCCCGCGGACGGCGGCTTCGGCGGTAGAAGGCCTCAACTTTAACAGAGAACCGGCCCCGTACATTCAAAGCGTTCCTGACCCGGGAATGGCCATAACCACACCGGAAAATAAAAGCTGGACGGCGACCTTTACCAATGCCGAGATAGCCGCTGCGGTAAGGAAGCTGACGGGGCAGGATCCGGGACCGTTTACATCGGTAAATATTGAGGCCAAAGGTCCCTCGGGACGGGCCACCAAGTTTAAGGTGGGGAGATTGACGGTTGATGCGCCCGCACTGCGCTTGGCCCTGGGCAACGATCGCCTGCGCTCAACCCTCATTACAGGCATTACCGCCGACGGCGGCCGGGTGACCTTCAAGGGACAAGGGTACGGACATGGTGTAGGAATGAGCCAGTGGGGGGCCAGGGCACTGGCGGAACAAGGCAAATCACCCCAGGAGATCATTAAATACTTTTTCAAAGACGTGGAGCTGGTGAAGGCCTGGTAGGCGGCCGCCGGCTTTTTTATTTCATTTTTGCTCCCATTCCTCATAAAAATAAATAGAGGGGGAATGGGCGCATGGCCGACGGGCAGCACCAGATCACCATAGTCAACCGGCAAAAACTCATGATAAGCGGCGTTCTTCATGTATTGAATTATGATGAAGAAGAAATACTCCTGGAAACCACCATGGGCCTTTTGACGGTAAAGGGCAAAGACTTTAACATCAGCAGTTTGAATCTGGAAACCGGCAACCTTGAAGCCGAGGGAATGGTAAACAATTTTTCTTACAGCGAGGGGAAGGGCGCCCGGGGAAAAAACATTCTCCAGCGCCTCCTCCGATGATCCCTTTGCCGGAACAGTGGCAGATATTTATGGCGCTGGGCGGCGGCGGGCTCCTTCTGGCCTTTCTTTTTGATTGTTACCGCGTCGGCCGCTATTTTTGGCGTCCGCGGGGAATGACAAGCCATTTGGGAGATGCCGTATTTTGGTTGATTTTAACCGTTTTTACCTTTGCCTTGTTGATGTTCATCAATTGGGGCGAAATGCGGGCCTACGTTTTTCTGGGTTTGGGCATGGGCGTAACCTCCTATAGTTTATTTTTAAGCGGGAGTGTACGTCCCTGGCTTTACCGCAGTGGCCGCTTACTGGGCAAAGTCATGGCCGGCGGGCGACGCCTTATTACAGGGGTGTTTTTTATCGTTATTATTCCGGGGCGGATTGTTTATAGACTGACGTCCCTTTTTCACCGGCACCGGCCGCCGCACCCATTAGAATAATTTTTCTCCATGGCAGGATTTTTTTACCGGAGGGAGAATATAATTATGTACAATATTTGTCCACAGATTGTGCATAAACTGTGGACAAATCCGGGGATAAGGACGTGCAGATTGAAATTCGTGGAGCTGAAAAATTGAGTTTTCGTGAACGCCAGGTGGTGACCTTGAAGGAGATGGGTCTAAGCAATGAAGAAGTGGCCCGCCGTTTAAATCTAAGCATTAGCAGCGTGGCCACCCTTTACCATCGCGCCCGGACGAAGGGCTACCAGGTAGTTATCGTTATTCCGGGTGAAACTTTAGGCATATTTACGGGTGAAGAAGATGGGTAAAGTAGTCCGCTTGCCAAAACGGTCTTTAAACTGGCGGGTTATTGCCGCCGGAATGTTAACTTTATACTTCTTTTTTTCCTTTATACGTCTGGGTGTTGCTTTATATCAAACTAACCTGCAAATTAAATCTTATAGCGAGCAAAAAGCCCTTTTAGAGGCGGAAGGCAATCGTCTGCGGGAACAAATCCGAGAATTAAACGATAATGATTATATTGAACGCCTGGCCCGGGAAGAACTCGGTTTGGTTAAACCCGGGGAAACAGTGGTGATAACGGCCGTGCCGGGACAAGTCCGGCCCTACATACCTCCCCGCCCCGGGCAAGAATTTCGCGATTAAAAATTCCTCCAGGTTATTGACAAATTTCTTAACTATTGCATATAATTAGATAGACTTTTAAAAAATAGGAGGAATAACACCCGCATGTCCATCGCCGTAGGCACCGTGGTAGAAGGAGTGGTCAGCGGGATCACCCGGTTCGGTGCCTTTGTTGAACTGCCAGGAGGCCTTACGGGCCTGGTCCATATTTCCGAGGTGGCCGATACCTATGTGAAGGACGTCAAAGATTTCCTGAAGGAGAGGGATCGGGTTAAGGTTAAAGTCATCAACATTGATGAAAACGGCAAAATCGGACTCTCAATTAAACAGGCGGATCCCAATTACAACGAAAACCGACGGGAGAACCGCCGCCGTCGCGCCGCCGCCTCGACCTCCTTTGAGGATAAGCTCGCCCGCTTTTTGAAGGAAAGCGACGAACGGTTGCAGGATTTAAGGCGGCATACGGAAGCAAGGCGCGGGGGGAGAAGTGCAAGACAATGATCAGGGCACCAAAGGGTGCCCTTTATATTGTGCAGGTGAAAGGTTGTGGCGTATTATGCAGCTTTGGACGTGGGTTCTAATTCCGTGCGTCTAATGGTTGGCGAAGTGCGGGAGGCCAAAGTGTATCCCGTACGAACGGCACTGCGCAGCACCAGGTTGCTGGCTGGAGCGGTAAATGGATGGCTCCAGGAAGAAGCAGTTATACGAACGGCGGCGGCCGTGGCCGAATTGGCCGCCGTGGCCCGGGAGTGGCAGCCTGCGGCAATAATATGCATTGCCACCAGTGCGGCCCGGGAAGCCCGTAACCTTGATTTTTTACGTAGCACGGTGAAAAGACGGGCTGGTCTGGAATTAACGGTGATTGACGGGGAGACTGAGGCCCGTTTGGCCTACGAAGGCGCTCTGGCGGGGTTCGAAGACGCCGGAAAGAATCCCCTGGTGATTGATATAGGAGGCGGTAGTACAGAACTGAGCTGGATGGATGGGGGACGGCTGCAGCTTTTTAGCGTGAGAGTCGGTGCCGTTCGCGCGACGGAAACGGCGATGACCAGGGAAATGATTGCGGCCGCCCTGGCCCCGGTCCTTTTACGGGCCCGTGGGGTCAGTCGTGACCGCATTATAGGTACCGGGGGTACCATAACTACAGCGGCGGCTATGGAGCTAGGCCTGGAACCCTACCTGCCGGAGCGGGTCCATGGTACTTTTTTAACTACCGCCCGGGTGAAAGACTGGCGAAGCCGTCTGGAGGCAATGCCCTTATCGCAAAGACGCCTTCTTCCGGGCCTGCAGCCGGAACGGGCCGATATTATCGTTGCCGGGTTGCTCATATTGGAAATAATCCTCGAAGGCCTTGGGGCGGAAGGTGTGGTGGCCAGCGAAGCCGACCTGTTATGGGGGCTAATTCTTAACTACGCCACCAAAGACGGAGGAAAGGATGGAAAAGGTTGCAGTCGTTTACCTATATAGCCGGTAAAGGGCGATACAGGGTTTTTTGTCGCGTCTATCCGCTTATGGAAGGTTATATCGCCTTCCTTATGGGCGGGACCAAATACCATGTGGGCGCCGTAGCCCTGGGGCTGCCGCGGCCGAGTTTAAAGGGAGACAAAACCAGCGCCACCACTTCCGTTTTGGCCGTTTTGGGCCATAAAGACGATGAACTGGCACGACCGGCGGCGGCCCAAATGGCCGCCCGGTTGCAGATGCCGGCCGTGGTAGTGGCCGGAGTACATATAGATAAAGCCGCCCCTGCGGAACTGGCGCTTTTGGCGGCTAACGGCCGCCGGGCGGTGGCCGGCGTCATCAAGGTATTACTCCGGCGACTTAAAAACCCAAAGCCTGTAAAGTAGCGATATCGGCCGTGCCGGTGACCTTTAAGCCGTGGAAAAGCTGGAATTCTTTTACTGCGAGTTCAGTCATTAAACCGTAATCGCCGTCGGTGGGACCAAAGAGGTAAAAACCCTTTTCCCGCAGCCTTGCCTGGAGGGTCACAACTTCCGGGGCGCTGGCGCCCGGTTTCAAGGGGGCGGTGGGTTGGATATAGGGGCCTTTAACTATTACCGGCGTACCGACGGGCAGCCAGGGAAAAATTTCTTCGATATCTTCATTATACATGCGAAAACAGCCTGCCGAAGCCGCCCAGCCGATGGACCAGGGACGGTTTGTCCCGTGAATGCCGTAATTGCCCCAGGGTACATTTAGTCCCATCCAGCGGGTGCCGAAGACGCCCCCGCTTTCATAGGCCTTGTCGATTATTTTCCATTCCCCTACCGGCGAAGGACTGGTATATTTTCCTATGGCGACCGGATATTGGCTAAAGACCTGATCGTCGACCATTATGCTTAGGAGAAGGCGGTCGGTATCGACGACGACTTTAAGTTTTTTGCCCTTGGGCGGGGCGGGCCTGGCGACGGAAACCCTGGAACTTAAAGATTTTTCGTCCAGGGCCAACCAGGTGGCTGAATCAACTACACCAACAGTTGTCAACCCATGCTCCTTTTGAAAGTTGACGACGGCCCGTTGGGTGATAGTGTCATAAACGCCGGTTAAAGGACCGAAGTAATAGCCGAGTCGGGCCAGGCGCAGCTGAAGGAGCTGGACATCCGGGCCTTCCAGGGGAGGTTGGGTGAGCTTTAGCAATCGCTCTTCTTGAAAAAAGCAGCCACATAAGGGGTGGGCCAGTGCCTCCGGCAGCATCCAGATTAAAAACACAAACGTGACGGCCGAAAAAAAAGCCAAACAACGTACTTTTAAATTCAACTTTTTTCCCTCGCCGTAGTTGAAAATATTTTAGCAGAACCCCTTCTATAGTATTTCCCGAGATTTTTTCCTATACGTTTTATACTTCCCTGGTTTATCCTTCCGCGGTTCGGGGCAAATTAAATTTAAACGAAAAGGGAAGGGAGTTCTAATGCTGGCGGCCCTTTTTTTGGCCCTTGTCGCGGGTATAGCCATGGCTTTTCAGGGTTCTTTAAATGCCGCTTTAGGAAAAATCATCGGGCTTTTACAGGCGACACTGATTGTTCACCTTACGGCCACCCTGGCAGTATTAATCCTTCTTTTTACTCCTTTAAGTAACGGCAGTTTAGGCAAGCTGTTTCAATGCCCCTGGTATCTTTGGCTGGGGGGGCTTATCGGCGTAGTGATAACTTACGGGGTGGTGGCCAGCATCCCCAAGGTGGGCGTGGCCCTGGCCACGACGGCCATTATTGTCGGTCAGGTATCCACGGCCCTATTGATTGACCATTTTGGTTTATTCGGCCTGGAGAAAATGCCCTTCACCTGGTGGAAGGCCGCCGGCTTGGTCCTCCTCGCCGCCGGCGCCCGCTTGATGCTTAATTGAAGCCCGTTACTTACCCCTTGACAAAAGGGAGAGATTTAGGCATAATATCTGTTGCATGGCGGTGTAGCTCAGCTGGTTAGAGCATGCGGTTCATACCCGCAGTGTCGTAGGTTCGAATCCTACCACCGCTACCATTTTCATGGCCCGTTAGTCAAGGGGTTAAGACACCGGTCTTTCAAGCCGGTAACAGGGGTTCGAATCCCCTACGGGCCACCATTACTACGGAAACCACCCATAAATGGGTGGGTTTTTATTTTGTCGAAAAAATACCCACTATCCTTACCTTGACTTGACAAAATTTCCTGGATGGAAAGATATATAATAAAGACCAGGAAATGGTAAGGATGGTGGTTTTATGTCCGAACGGGCTGGCGTTCAATTTTACCGGAAGGAAATCGAGCTTACGGGGGCTGTCCGCCTGGGTCTGGATCTGCTTTTCTTATGTACCGTATTTTTTCAGGCGCGGGGTGCCCTGTTGGGGGAAATTTTTCCCTTCGGCCCCGCTGCGGTGGTTGCCGTCGCCGGAAGACGACCGCGTCTTCTTTGGCCCGCGGTTGCAATTGCCACGACAGGCGCATGGTTCGGTAACCCCGGAACTATCTACACCTCCGCGTTTCTTTATCTGTTACTGGGCGTCATTTTTAGTATTTATCCCGTCCTGCGCAAGGCGGGCGTCCTGACCCAGGGCACCGTGGCGCCGGCTGCCGTCATCCTGGTCAAAGGTTTAAGCCTGACTTTCTCGCAACCTTCTTTTTACGGGTGGGTGCAGATAATTTTTGAGGCCCTTCTTTCCTGGGGCTTGAGCTGTGCCTTCCTCCATGCCGCCGTGACCTCGCGGCATGAGGAACGCTACTTGGGTGTGGGACTTTTTCTTCTGGGAGTACTCCTCGGCTTTCAAGGTTTACATCTTTTTGACCTCTCCCTGCAGGGCACCATCAGCCGCTACATAATTTTACTGGCGGCCCTGGCGGGAGGCCCGGGGGCGGGAGCGGCGGCGGGAGCGGCGGTGGGCTTCTTGCCCAGCCTTGCCCAGATAGTGCCTCCGGCCCTGGCCGGTCTTCTGGCCTTTGCCGGTTTAATTGCAGGTTCTTTGAAGACAATGGGTAAAGTGGGGGTCGTTGGGGGCTTTCTTTTGGCCCATCTTCTTTTAGCCAATTATTTCCTGGGACAAGACAATGTTTTGACGGCGTTAAAGGAAGGCGTGGTGGTGGCCCTGGCCTTAATGATGACCCCTTCCACTTTGATAAATAATATAGAGCGGTATTTTGCACCGCCGGCCATAGTGCCGGCCGGGTCTTCCGGGTATGGGCGACATGAAGCCTTAAAAACGGCCTTAAAAGGTATGGCCCGCAGTTTAAAGTTTACGGGCTTTGCGGAAAGTCCTGAGGTGACCGTAAGACAGGTGGCCGGAGCGACTTGCCGGGGATGTCCGGCCGGCAAGGTCTGCTGGGAATTGGAAGGCATGCAGATGTTAACCCTATTACAGGATTTACTGCAAAAAGGCGACCATGGTACCCTTACTTCGGCGGACATTCCTGAATGGTTGGCGTCGCGTTGCGGCCGCACCCGGGAATTATTGGCGGCGTTGACCCATGAGGCCGTTAAATTAAAGGGACTTGCGGCAGAAAACGCCCTGGCCGACTGGCTGGCCAATACCTTTGACACCCTGGCGTCTCTCATTACGACCGGCGTTGAGGAAGGGGAGGCGGAAGAACAACGGCTAAAATTAGTTGTGGGAACGGCAACCATACCTCGGTACCAGGCAGACGTTTGTGGCGATACATTTATGTCGGCAAAGCTGGAGGCGGAGAAACAGCTTTTAGTACTTGCAGATGGGATGGGCGCTGGACGCGAGGCTGCCGAAATGAGCGCTACGACCGTAGAATTGGTACGCGACCTCTTGGCGGCCGGTTTCCCGCCGGACAAAACCCTGCAGGCACTTAATATGATCTTGCTTTTAAGGGCGACCAGAGAAGCCTTTACTACTTGCGATGTGGCTTTAATCAACTGTTGTACCGGCGCGGCAGAATTTTACAAACTGGGGGCCTGCCCGACCTTTATTCTGCGGGACGGCACAGTTAAGACTTGCGGCAGCCCTTCGCTGCCGGCCGGTATTTTGGAGGAGATACGGATTGAACCGGTATACGAAGAACTCCAGGAGGGCGATTTGCTCGTCATGGTGAGCGACGGCGTTCTGGAAGCCCATCGCGAGATAAACGAAAAGGAAAAATGGCTGGTCAAAGCCCTGCAGCGGGCCGGAGAGGGTCGGCCGCAGGAAATAGCCGATCGGTTGTTAAAGCAAGCCCGCGCCCTGGCAAACGGCAGGCCCAGGGATGATATGGCGATTATAGTTGCCCGTATTGAAAGGATTGGTGTATAAGAAAGAATATTTAAGGAAAAACTCACCAGATGAGGCAGGAAAAATGATAGTTGTGCCGAAATATGTTAGTAAATGAAGGTTTTTAAGGTAGAAATTCATGTTGGAACGTGTCCGGCAGACAATTAGACGTTATGAACTCCTCGAACCCGGGGATAAGGTAGTGGTGGGGGTATCGGGAGGGCCGGATTCCCTGGCCCTGTTGCACGTGCTAAACACGCTGCGGGAAGAATTTTGCTGCACTTTACACGTAGCCCATTTAAACCACTGCCTACGCCCGGATGCGGAAGCCGATGCCGAGTACGTCCGTAAACTGGCGGCAGAATGGGGTTTGGAAGCTACCATAGAGGGACGGGATGTAGCCGCCTACCAGCGCGCCAAACATCTTTCCCTTGAAGAAGCGGCCCGGGAGGTCAGATATAGCTTCCTTCAGGAAGTGGCGGCGGCCGTTGGGGCCACTAAAATTGCCGTCGGCCATCAGGCCGACGACCAGGCCGAAACGGTTCTTTTGAATTTACTCAGGGGTAGCGGGCTGACAGGACTAAAAGCCATGGTTCCCCGGCGCGGCCAGATTATAAGGCCGTTGCTTTTTATTTCCCGTGAGGAGATAGAGGAATACTGTCAGCGGCAAGGAATAAATCCGCGCCGGGACTTTACCAATGAGGACCTTACCCTGCGGCGTAATAAAATTCGTCATCTATTATTACCCTTTTTAGCCCGGGAATTCAACCCGGCCATTATCCGGGCTTTAAGCCGTACGGCAGTAATCTTGCAGGAGGAAGAAGAAATTTTAGCCGGTTTGGCTAAAGAAGCCTTTAACGGTCTGTTGAAGGAAAAGGACCGCGACGGTAAAAATCTGGTCTTGAACCGGCAGAAAATGCTCACCATGCCTGTGGGCCTGCAGCGCCGGGTTTTACGCCTAGCGGCGTCCGCGCTGGGCAGGACGGTTGACTTTGAACAGGTAGAAGGGGCGAGGGAAGCGGCCTTAAGGGGAGGCGTCATCTCCTGGCCGGGGCATCTTAAGGTGGAAGCCCGGGAAACAGAGCTGGTCTTTATTTTACCGCAGGAAAAGGCGCGGTTCGATGGTTTTTTCCATTATCTGCAGGTTCCTGGTTTGACTCCCATACCGGAAGCCGGCTGGGCCATTCGAGCTGAGGTTACCGCGCCGCCTTCTGTTTTTTCTGGCGGGGAAGATGAAGCCTGGCTGGACTGGGATAAAATTCACCGACCGCTGATAGTGCGCAACTGGCGGCCGGGAGACAAATTTCATCCCCTGGGCATGGTCGGGAGAAAAAAACTCCAAGATTTTTTTAGTGACATACGTTTTCCTGTAGCCAGACGCCGCTTGGTACCTGTTATTGTATGCGGGGAGCACATTGCATGGGTGGCCGGTCTTCGTCTGGCCGATGATTTTAAAATTACACCGGCTACCCGCCGGGCCCTGCATCTAAAGTTAGAACCCTGGCCGTAAATAAATAAATCCCAAATTGCAATTAAATTTACCATATGCTACAATATATATCTATAAGATGCAGGGCGGCTTAAGAGGAGGATGAATCTTTGAATCGCATTTTTAAGAACCTGGCCGTATATTTGCTGATTGTACTCCTGGCTGTTTCTATAATAAGGTTGTCGACACCCACCGAACGCACCATCGAAGAGTGGGACTTAACACGTTTTTTCCAGGCGGTAGACCAGGGTCAGGTTCAAGAGGTCACCTTGACGCCCCACGATAGTATCATTAAAATAGACGGCATATTGAAAAACAACACCCGGTTTACAGTTAACGCTCCTGCATCCGTGAATTTAATTGACAGACTTACCGCCAAAAACGTCACCGTCAAGGCCCAACTGCCGCCGCAGCCGCCTTGGTGGACCAATCTTTTGGGGAGCCTGCTGCCCATTCTCCTTTTGGTAGGGCTGGTGGTTTTTATGATGCAGCAGACCCAGGGCGGCGGCTCGCGGGTGATGCAGTTTGGCAAAAGCCGGGCGCGGCTGCATACTGATGAGAAGCGAAAAGTCACCTTCAATGACGTCGCCGGTGCCGATGAGGCCAAGGAAGAGCTGGAAGAGGTAGTCGAGTTTCTCAAAAATCCCCGCAAGTTTAATGAACTGGGGGCAAGGATTCCCAAAGGCGTTTTGCTATATGGGCCTCCGGGAACGGGGAAAACCCTCTTGGCCCGGGCCGTCGCCGGGGAAGCCGGCGTACCTTTTTTCAGCATCAGCGGTTCTGATTTTGTAGAAATGTTTGTAGGCGTGGGTGCCTCCAGGGTGCGGGATCTCTTCGAGCAGGCCAAGAAAAATTCACCGTGCATCGTCTTTATCGATGAGATCGATGCCGTGGGGCGCCAGCGGGGTGCCGGTTTAGGCGGCGGCCATGATGAGCGGGAGCAGACTTTAAACCAGCTCCTGGTGGAAATGGACGGGTTTAGTGCCAACGAGGGGATTATTATCATCGCGGCCACCAACCGCCCCGATATACTCGATCCGGCGCTCTTGCGGCCGGGCCGTTTTGACCGCCAAATCGTTGTTGACGTGCCCGATGTCGTGGGCCGGAAAGAGATATTAAAGGTCCATGTCCGCGGTAAACCTCTGGCCGAGGATGTCGACCTTGACGTTTTGGCGCGGCGTACCCCCGGATTTACCGGGGCCGATTTGGCCAACATGGTCAACGAGGCGGCCCTGCTGGCCGCCAGACGCGGCAAGAAGAAGATCGGCATGGATGAGATGGAAGACGCCATTGAACGGGTGATAGCCGGTCCGGAGAAAAAGTCCCGGGTCATTAGCGATTACGAAAAACGGCTGGTAGCCTTCCACGAAGCCGGTCACGCCCTGCTGGGGCATTACCTGCCCCATACCGATCCTTTGCACAAAGTGTCAATAATACCCCGGGGTCGGGCCGGGGGCTATACCCTGCTCCTTCCCAAAGAAGACCGCCGCTATATGACGAAATCCCAGATTTTAGACCAGGTAACGATGCTTTTAGGCGGCAGGGTGGCCGAAGCGCTGGTGCTCAAAGAAATCAGTACGGGAGCCCAGAATGATTTAGAAAGGGCCACCGAGCTAGTACGTAAAATGATTACCGAGTTCGGCATGTCTGATGAACTTGGGCCCCTGACCTTCGGCCGCAGACAGGAAACCGTCTTTTTAGGCCGTGATATAGCCAGGGACCGCAATTACAGCGAGGCAGTGGCCTTTTCCATCGACAAGGAGGCCCGTCATATTATCGACGAATGTTACAACCGGGCTAAAGAGATACTCCAGAAACACATGGATGAGTTGCATCTTGTGGCCCGGGCTCTCATGGAAAAAGAAACCCTGGAAGCCGAAGAATTCACGGCAATAATCGAGGCCTACAATCAGGAGCACCGGCCCCAGGAAGACAACAGCAAGCTGCCGGAGGGAGACAACAAACCTCCAGAGGCCGGTGGCGGCACTCCTGCCAAGGAGCCGGTGATTAAACTAAACTATTTTCACTGCTTGAAAGGAGTATGGTAGTGGAACGCACCTTTGCCATGATTAAGCCCGAAGGGGTCGCAAGGGGCCTCGTCGGGGCCATAATTCAAAGGATTGAAAGGAAAGGGTACCGGATTGTCGCCCTGAAGATGCTGCGTTTAACCCCGGAAATGGCTGCCAGGCATTATGCCGAGCACCAGGGTAAACCTTTTTATGGAGCACTAGTCGACCACATTACATCTGGCCCTGTAGTGGCCATGGTACTGGAAGGACCTGGGGTTATTGCCGGCCTGCGACGGATGATGGGTCCCACCAATCCTCAGGATGCTCCTCCCGGTACCATTCGCGGCGATTTTGCCCTGGAAGTAGGGCAAAACGTCATCCACGGCTCAGATTCCCCGGCGAGTGCCGAACGGGAGATAGCCCTTTTCTTCAGCCCAGCCGAGTTGACTGATAAATAGGCCGGAATAGCCCGGCCCTTTTCTTTATAGGGGTGGACGGAGGGGTTAGGGCATGAAAACTCAAGAACGACGTCAGAGGCTTTTACAGCTTTTAAACAGCGAGCAGCCCCGGAAGGGTACCGAACTGGCTGCCCTCCTGGGCGTCAGCCGCCAGGTTATTGTTCAGGACGTGGCCGTGATGCGGGCCGCGGGAGTCAATATTTTAGCCACCCCCCAGGGGTATCTTCTGCCCGACGTGAACAACAGAAGCCGGCGTATTTTTCCCTGCCTGCATGGCTTCGAAGCCATTGAGAGGGAACTCCAGGTAATAGTTGATTGTGGCGGCAAGGTAATTGATGTGATCGTTGAACATCCCCTTTACGGCGAAATTCGGGGCTACCTTATGATCGCCTCCCGCTTTGACGTACAAAAATTTATTGGCGATTTAAAGGAGAGCGGGGCTCAGCCCCTTTACACCCTGACGGAGAGCGGCGTCCATCTCCATACGGTGGAAGCACCCCGGGAAGAAGTTTTAGATATAATCGCAGAAAAGCTGGCTCAAGAAGGTTTCCTTATAAAATAGATTAATTTTGCCTTGGTTAAGGTGTATTAAGTAAAAAAATAACAATTTATTTTTTATTAAACAAGGGTTATTATTATAAGTAAAAAGATACGTCGTTTTAGATTTAAGTTGTAAATATTATCATAATGGACGATCAGGCAGGAAAGTTGGCTTTTGTGTAGAATTTTACTAATATCCACCGAGGTGGATGTTCATTTTATTGAAACGAGAGGAGTGGTCAGTTTGGCCAAAATACCCAGCGACATCGAAATCGCCCAGGCGGCGAAAATGAAGCCGGTAATGGAACTGGCCCGGGCCCTGGGGATCGAGGAAGATGAGGTGGAACTCTACGGTAAATACAAGGCCAAAATCTCCCTTGATGTGTATAAACGTCTTAAAAATAAACCGGACGGGAAGCTAATTCTAGTTACCGCCATAACGCCGACACCTGCTGGCGAAGGCAAAACGACAACCAGTGTGGGCCTTACGGACGCCCTTGCCCGTTTGGGTAAAAAGGTGATGGTGTGTCTGCGGGAACCCTCCTTGGGGCCCAGCTTTGGTATTAAAGGAGGGGCGGCCGGCGGTGGATACGCCCAGGTTGTTCCCATGGAAGATATAAATTTGCACTTTACAGGCGACATTCATGCCGTTACTTATGCCCACAACCTCCTGGCCGCCATGGTAGACAACCACCTGCAGCAGGGAAATGCCTTAAACATTGATCCCCGTACCGTCACCTGGCGGCGGGTCATCGATCTTAACGACCGCGCCCTGCGCCACATCGTCATCGGATTGGGAGGCAAGGCCAACGGCGTGCCGCGGGAAACGGGCTTTGATATTTCCGTTGCTTCGGAGGTCATGGCCTGCCTTTGTTTGGCCAGCGACCTCATGGATCTGAAGGAACGTTTCCGCCGCATTGTTGTGGGTTACACTTACGACGGTAAGCCCGTAACCGCCGGCGATCTGGAGGCCCAGGGGTCCATGGCCCTTTTGATGAAGGACGCCATCAAACCCAACCTGGTCCAAACCCTGGAGAACACCCCGGCCTTCGTCCACGGCGGTCCCTTCGCCAACATCGCCCACGGATGTAATAGTATTGTAGCTACCAGGACGGCTTTGAAGCTGGCCGACTATGTGGTGACGGAAGCCGGATTCGGCGCCGACCTGGGCGCGGAGAAGTTTTTTGATGTTAAATGCCGTTATGCCGGTTTAAAGCCGGACGCCACGGTAATCGTGGCTACCGTCCGCGCCTTAAAGATGCACGGTGGCGTGCCTAAAGGGGAGCTGGCCGCAGAAAATCTGGAGGCCCTGCGTCAGGGATTTGCCAATCTGGAAAAACATATTGAAAATGTAGGCAAGTTCGGCGTACCGGCGGTTGTGGCCATTAACGTATTCCCCACCGATACCCGCGCCGAACTGGATCTCCTTTTTGAACTATGCCGCAAAGCCGGCGCGGAAGTGGCCATATCCGAAGTATGGGCCAGGGGCGGTGCCGGGGGCCTCGAGTTAGCCCAGAAGGTCCTCAGCACCATTGAAACCAAGCCTTCGAATTTCCGTCCCCTCTATGAACTGGAACTGGGCATAAAGGAAAAGATCCATAAAATCGCCACGGAAATTTACGGTGCCGACGGCGTCAACTATACAGCGGAAGCCGACAAGGCCATTGAACGCTATGAAGCAATGGGTTACGGCAATCTTCCCGTGGTCATGGCCAAAACCCAGTATTCCTTTTCGGATGACATGACCAAACTCGGCAGGCCGCAGAACTTTACCATTACCGTTCGTGAGGTAAGGCTGTCGGCGGGGGCGGGTTTCATCGTTCCCATAACCGGGGCCATCATGACCATGCCCGGTTTGCCGAAGCGCCCGGCGGCCTGCAGCATCGATATCGATGCCGACGGTGTAATTACCGGCCTATTCTAAAAAAGAAACACCGCTTGAAAGTATCTCCCCCACCCATGTGGTGGGGTTTTTGCTTCATCGGTCGGGTGGTATAATTTAGGATAGAGGAGTGGATTATGAATGGCTTGGCAGGAAGATATCGAGATAATAGAAATACCGGACGGCACTACGGCCAGGCGTCTGATGGCTGACATCGGCGTCGAGGGGCGGGGCATTGAGCTGATGACGCCCAAGGCCCTTTACTACTGCCTTAAGTTAAAGGACGTACCGGCCAGGGCAGCCAATATTTTAAAACAGGAAATGCTGGCCAGGGGTGGAGAGGCGGCCATGGCCGCGGGTGTGGCCGGTTGGTCTGTTGAAAGGACAGATGTCCTTCTCTTTGCCACCGCCCGCCAGCTGGAACTTTTGGCCGACAAGCTTAAAGAACAGTATTTCGGTCTGAATAGACTGGCCATCGCCATCCGCGAGGCCCTGAAAGCATGGGAAGGGCGGGGTGAAATCCGTGAAATAAAGTGCCCGCGTGGACCCCTAATTATCGGGCGGCGGACCTTGATCATGGGAATACTCAATGTGACGCCCGACTCCTTTTCGGACGGAGGGCGCTTCTATGACCCCGGCGCGGCCGTGGAGCATGCCCACCGCCTGGTGGAAGAGGGCGCCGATATCATCGATGTCGGAGGAGAATCAACCCGGCCCGGCCACAGGCCGATAGACGCCGAGGAAGAATGGCGGCGCCTGGAGCCGGTTTTAAAGCGCCTGGTGGCGGAGATCAAAGTTCCCATTTCTGTAGATACCTATAAGGCGGTTACGGCCAGACGGGCCCTGGATTTGGGGGTAGACATCATTAACGATATCTGGGGCTGCCGGGCTGATGCCCATATGGCATCCGTTTGCGGTCGCTACCGGGCGCCGGTAGTCATTATGCATAACCAGGAAGGGACAACCTACAACGATTTAATGTTTGACATTTTGTCGTTTTTAAGGACCGGCATCCGCCTTCTGGAAGACAACGGCGTCCCTCCTGAAAACATCATCGTCGATCCCGGCATCGGCTTTGGCAAAGATCTGCAGCAGAACCTGGAGGTTATGGGACGTTTACGGGAACTTAAAGTGCTGGGGAAACCCGTGCTCCTGGGAACTTCGCGTAAATCGATGATCGGGAAAGTCCTCGATCTGCCGGTGGATCAGCGTTTAGAGGGTACGGCGGCCACAGTGGCCCTGGGGATATCCCAGGGGGTGGACATCGTCCGCGTTCATGACGTAAGAGCCATGCTGCGGGTGGCCAGGATGACCGACGCCGTTGTACGGCGGGCTTAAGTTAAACCAAAATTAAAGGTTTTTTTATTGCTCCTTAAGAATGCCTGCGTTACAATGGTTTTAGGTCTACACCTTTGCTCCCCGGGGGAGGTAGAAACGCGATGTTTCGCCCCAAAGTTAAGGTAACAAACCTTAATTTTTATTATGGAACCAAGTGGGCCTTAAAGGATATCAGTATGGAGATAAAACCTAATTCCGTTACGGCTCTGATCGGCCCTTCGGGGTGCGGTAAATCCACTTTTTTACGCACGTTAAACCGTTTAAACGACCTTATTGAAGGAGTGAAAATCTCCGGAGAAGTTCTTCTGGATGGGGAAAACATCTACGCGCCCGATGTAGATCCTATAAGCCTGCGCAGGCGAGTGGGCATGGTATTTCAGCAGCCCAATCCCTTCCCTATGTCCATTTACGACAATGTAGCGTACGGTCCCCGGATTCACGGCATTAAAAGGAAAGAACAACTCGATGCAATCGTAGAAAGAAGTCTTAAAAGGGCGGCATTATGGGATGAAGTGGCCGACCGTCTCCACCGGCCGGCGCTAGGTTTGTCCGGCGGACAGCAGCAGCGCCTGTGTATAGCCAGACTTTTAGCCGTAGAGCCGGAGGTCGTCCTCATGGATGAACCTTCATCGGCCCTGGACCCCATTTCAACTTTAAAAATTGAAGAGTTGATACGGGTTTTAAAGGAAAGTTACACCATTGTGATAGTAACCCATAATATGCAGCAGGCGGCCCGCGTTTCCGACTACACGGCCTTTTTCCTTGACGGGGAAATGATCGAATACGATGATACGGAGATTATTTTTACCAGGCCGCGGGACCAGCGTACCGAAGATTATATCACCGGCCGTTTCGGTTGATATAAGGGAGGTGAAAACGAATGGGAGAAAAGACCTTCACTATGCGGCAAGGTTTTCAACATTCCCTGGAAGAATTGCAGCAGAATATTTTACGCATGGGGAGCATCGTGGAACAAACTATTGCTAAATCGGTAGAATGTCTGGCCCGTCAGGATGCCCGGATGGCCGCCGAAGTAGTGGAGGGCGATGTCGTAGTTGACGAAATGGAGTTGAAGATTGAGGAGCAGTGTTTGAAGCTCATTGCCACCCAGCAGCCCATGGCCAAGGATTTGCGCAAAATAGCTGCCGGTTTTAAAATCATAACCGACTTAGAGCGCATGGCCGATTATTCCGTGGACATCGCCCGCGTGGCCCAGCGTATTATGGAAACCGGTCAGCCCTTAATCAAACCCTTAATCGATATTCCGCGGATGGCGGAGCTGTCCCAGTTAATGGTTAAGCAGGCCCTGGATGCCTATGTGCGTGAAGACACGGAGCTGGCCTACACAGTAGCCAGGGCAGACGACCAGATCGATATGCTGCACAACCAGGTTTTTCGGGAACTGCTCGTGTTCATGATGGAAGACCCCAAAACCATTACCCAGGCAACCTATCTGCTTTTCGTCAGCCGCTATTTAGAAAGGATAGCCGATCATGCCACCAATATTGCCGAAGAGGCTATCTACCTGGCCACGGGTGAAAGGAAGGAATTAAACGATTAAAGGGATTAAAAAACCCGGGTAAAATATGGCCCGGGTTTTTTAATGACTGGGAAGCAATTGGGGAGGCAGCATTTTTTCCGCATGGATATAAAAGGAGGCTAAAACAGCGATTACACCCACCAGCAAAGCGGCGCCGAGGAAAAGGGGCATCCTCCAGGTCAAGGCCAGTCCGAAGACCGGCGGCCCCAGGGCCACCCCCAGAAAACGCATGGAACCGTAAAGACAGGTAATGCCGCCCCTTTCTTTGGAACTGATACTGGTTATTAAAGTATTAACTGACGGCAAAACTACCCCCGTACCGATGCCCATGGCAACCATGGCCGGGAAGAACACATAAATGTTATTTATAAAGCCCATCACCGCCAGGGCTCCCGCATCCACGAGAAGGCCGGCGACAATGGCCGGTTTCAGGCTGCCGCCTGCCATTTGCTGCAGATAATTACCGGAAAGATATGATGTTAAGGCCATAGCGGCTACGGGTACGGCGATGATTAAACCGGTACGCAGACCACGGACGTCATAGTCAGTTTCCAGAACATCGGAAATATAACTCAAAACTCCAAACAAAATAAAGAGAACGACCATCCCCGCCAGTATGCATGCCAGGAGGGAAAGCCCCCTGTTCTGTAAAATCTGGCCCAAATTATGAAAATATGTTTTAAAAGTTATTCCTCCTGTTTTTTGCTCCGGTTCTTTGACAATAAACCAAACGGCAAGGCCCGCAGGGATGGCCAGGATGCCGTATACAAAAAAAGGGGCAAACCATGAAATGAGACCAATTAAGGCGCCGGCTATGGGGCTGACCACCTTGCCCAGGCCGTTGGCGGCCTCCAGTAACCCCAGGGCTTTAGTGCGCTCCTTACTTTGAAAGATGTCCCCGGTTAGGGCCATGGCCAGCTGATAAGTGCCCCCGGCGCCTATGCCCTGAAGGATGCGGCTTCCCAGGATTAAATAATAAGGAGAAGTCGCCAGCCAGGCAGCCAGACCCGCCAGAAGACCGCCGAGGCCGTAAAGGATGAGGGCGGGAGCCATTATGGGTTTACGGCCATAGGCATCGGAAAGAAAACCGGCAAAGGGTATAACAAGACCGGCGGGAAGGGAGAAGGCCGTAATGAGCAGGCTTATCTGCACCAGGCTGACGTTTAAAGCAGAACGCATAAGGGGGAGCAGGGGCACCAGCATAGAGTTGCCGAGGACCATAATAAAAGGAACGGCACACAAAATGGCAAAGGGCAATTTCATAGCTGACCGCATATATCGGCAAACCTCCCTGGATACGCTTCTTCTATTTTGCCTCATCTGCGCATAAAAAATAATGGGAGGAGATGCCATGTTTTTCTTTTTAGCTGATAAACATGTGCTGGCCATGGCGGTGCTGCGCCTTTTATCTAGCATGATAGAGCTCATGGCGGCGGTCTTGATGCTCAAACTGAACCGTGTAGACGCCGCCTTAAAAATTAACGCCGTCCTGGCCCTTGTGGGTCCGACGGTAATGATGACGGTGATGGCTTTAGGTCTCTGGGGTCTGGCCGGTAAAATAGCACCGGCCAAAATGGTAACTATTATCGTCGGAGTAGGTCTTATCTTTTACGGCGTCAGGCAGCAGTAATGGTGGGGCAACAGTCATCATACCTGTGAAAATGTACCGCCGTTCCCTGTGGTACCCCCCTTCCGGTTAAGGCATAAAGATAAAAAAGCCAGATTAAAAATAAGCGCGAAGGGGTGGAACCATGCAGGATAGGAGCAGGCGCTGGAAGCCAAGGTTAGTGGATGGTATGATGAATGAAGGTGCCTGGAGCGGCGTTCTAGAATTTCCCATCGGGGGACGCCGGCAGAAACCGAGGCATGTGGGATTAACCAT
Source organism: Moorella humiferrea (assembly GCF_039233145.1). Taxonomy (NCBI): domain Bacteria; kingdom Bacillati; phylum Bacillota; class Clostridia; order Neomoorellales; family Neomoorellaceae; genus Neomoorella; species Neomoorella humiferrea. The sequence goes on from NZ_CP136419.1 coordinate 112,007, forward strand.
GGTCATCGATAAAGGCTTGGGCCTGACGGAGTTTGGGGATTTATTGGAGGTGGCGGCGCCTTATATTGATTTTATTAAACTGGGTTTCGGTACGTCCGTGTTTTATCCAGCGCCCATTTTGCGGGAAAAGATACGCCTGGCGCGGTCGTACGGAGTGGAAATTTTCCCCGGAGGGACTTTTTTTGAGGTGGCCGTCCTTCAGGGAAGACTTGAACTGTATCTTAAAACTGCCGGAGAACTGGGATACACCTTTATTGAAGTTTCCGATGGTACTATTAATATGAGTTTGGCCCAACGTTATGATGCCGTGGCCCGGGCGCGGGAGGCAGGTTTTGGCGTAATTACCGAAGTGGGCAAAAAAGATCCCCGGGATGCCGTGGGCGAAATCAAGATTTTAAACCTGATGGCCACCGATGTGGAAGCAGGAGCCGACTACGTCATTGTTGAAGGCAGGGAAACGGGCCAAGGCGTAGTGATTTACGACAAAAATGGCGTAGTTAAAGAAGAAACCCTGGAGCTTCTGTTGCAAGGGGTGCAGAATGCAGAGAGGATTATTTGGGAGGCCCCGCAAAAACAACAGCAGCAGGCATTGATCATGCGCCTGGGCCCGAACGTCAACCTGGGCAACGTCCAACCGGGAGACGTTTTGGCCCTGGAAGCCTTGCGTGTCGGCCTTAGAGGCGACACTTTAAGAGCAGCCTTAAAAAAAGACCTGCAGGTAAAGGCGGTGGGCGAAATTTAGCGGCTGAGGGAGCGGGAGACGCCGGCGTTCCCCGCTCCTTGATAATTTTACCAGGAGATACGCGCCCGGCAGGAATCCGCCCCGTCCTTCGCGAATAACTATTAGCACCCGTAAAAAGCTGGAGGTGCCATAGCGTTTGGAAATAGATGTTTTTACAGGGATAAATGGTATACCGGATGAGGCTATCAACAATAAAACGGTTATAGTCATAGACGTATTAAGGGCTACGACCACAATCACCGTGGCCCTGGCGGCCGGCTGTCTGGAAGTGATACCCGTACTTACCCCTGAGGAAGCCATTGAGATGCGCGCGCGCCTGGGAGACGAGCGGGTCCTCCTCGGCGGCGAGCGAAACGCCCTGAAAATCCCGGGTTTTGATCTAGGCAACTCTCCCCGGGAGTATACACCGGAAATCGTCGCCGGGAAACGCTTAATTATTACCACCACCAACGGTACGCGGGCCATCAGAAGGGCCGCGGGCGGTCACCAGGTATTTCTAGGCGCCATGGTAAACGCCCCCTCTGTAGCTACGGCGGCGGCCTGGGGAGAAGAAGATATAACCATTATTTGTTCCGGCACAAAGGATCGCTTTTCCCTTGAAGATTTTCTGGCCGCCGGCTTTATAGTCGACCGTTTGACCGCCTTGAACGGTTTTACCCTGCGTGACGGTGCGAGGGCGGCCCGCGATTATTATCTCTATCGCCGGGACGATCCGGCCGCAGCCCTGAAAGAGAGTTATCACGGTCGTCTGCTGGAAGAACTGGGCCTCGGCGAGGACGTGGACTTTTGTTCCCGTGTGGGGACCTTTGACGTGGTGCCTGTATACGGCGGGGGTATTATTAAAAAGATAGGTTAAAACCGCCCACGACGTTCTTGTCCCTATCCTTTCGGCATATATTTATTATTGTTAAAGGAGACATGGCTGGGAATGAGGGGCGTATGGAATGAACGCGACCACGGCCATCCTTCTGCTCATAATGCTTTTGGGCATCCTGGGTCGTTCCAACGTTATTGCCGCCGCCGCCGCCATTCTCCTGCTCCTTCAGTTTACCAACCTTCAAAGGCTCTATCCCCTCCTTGAACGCCGCGCACTGGAGGCCGGTCTTATTTTTTTAGTAGTTTCCGTCCTGGTGCCCTTTGCTTCCGGAAGGGTTTCGGCGCGCGACCTACTTTCTTCCTTTATCTCTCTACCGGGTATTATTGCCGTGGCCAGCGGCATTATTGCCACCCATATGAACTGTCAGGGACTGGAGCTATTGCAGCGTTTTCCCCAGATGATGATTGGTATGGTTTTGGGCTCCATCATTGGAGTGGCTTTTTTTGGAGGTATTCCCGTAGGTCCACTTATGGCGGGCGGCATTGCCGCCCTCCTGGTAAATCTCCTGGGTTGGCTGCGATAAATTTTTTGTAACCAGCAGGAGTTTTAGGTTTTATCGAGTAATATATTATACAGTGTATAATAAAGAAATTATACCCCTATAGGGTAGAGAGAAAAATGATATTCAAAGTCAAAATAATTTTTAAGGGGGGATTGCAGGAGGAGGGAACTCGATACACCTGTCGTCTTTCCAATTCCAACAAATTTTTGTGGAAGGGACGAAAGTATGGCTAAGCTTTTAGAGTATCAAGGTAAAGAATGGTTACGCAAAGCAGGGATCCCGGTTCCGGTCGGCCGGGCGGCATCTTCGCCTGAGGAAGCGGAACAGATCGCGGCGGAGTTGGGCAAGCCCGTCGCCGTAAAGGCCCAGGTGCAGGCCGGCGGCAGAGGCAAATCTGGGGCGGTTAAACTCGTCAACACCCCGGCGGAAGCCCGGGAAGCCGCGACTTCCATCCTGGGTACGGTTATAAAGGGTTATCCCGTACGCAAAGTCCTCGTGGAAGAAAAACTGGATATTGCCCGTGAATATTACGTAACCATTATTGTAAATTCCGCACGTAACGCCCGGTGCCCTATGATGATGTTTAGCACCGAAGGCGGTATGGATATTGAAAGTGTTCCCGAGGACAAGATTTTCAGGCTTTTAATTTCGCCCCTGTTCGGCCTCGAGGTATACGACGCCGTAGATATGCTGGTGAAAGCCGGCATCCCCAATGATCAGGTAACGACCTTTGCCAATTTGTTGGTCAAGCTGTGGAATGCTTACAAAAAGTATGATTGCTTTACCCTGGAAATCAATCCCCTGGTAATGACGGCGGACGGGCAACTGGTAGCGGCCGACTGCAAGATGGAGGTCGACAACAGCAGCGTCTACCGCCATCCGGAAATGGGTATTGAAATCGCCAGGGACTTCCCCCATGAGCCAACCGAGCTCGACCGCATCGGTTGGGGGATTGAGAAGGCCGATACCCGCGGTTCCGGCTTCGTCATGAGCATGGGCTTTGATGAAAAGAGCCCGGGTTATATCGGCTACCATCCCATCGGTGGCGGTTCGGCCATGATGGGCATGGATGCCCTGAACAAGGTCGGTTTGAAGCCCGCCAACTATGCCGATACCAGCGGCAATCCCGTGGCCTCCAAGGTTTACCGGGTGGCCAAGGTGGTATTGTCCCAGCCCAACATCGACGGTTACCTGCTGGGCGGCTTTATGATGGCCAATCAGGAACAGTGGCATCACGCCCATGCCGTGGTCAAAGCCTTACGTGAGATTCTACCCAAAAAACCCGGCCTCCCGTGCGTGCTGCTTCTCTGCGGCAATAAAGAAGAGGAATCCCTGGCCATCTTACGGGAAGGCCTGAGCAACGTAGAAGGCGCCACCAGGGTGGAAATTTACGGCCGGGAACATGTAACCGACACCGATTTTATCGGTCAACGCCTGTTGGCCCTTGTTAAAGAATATCAAGCCGAGAAGCGAAAGCAGGGTGGAGACCAGTGATTGAATTCTGGGAAAGGACAATTAAGGTTACCATCGATACTGATAAATGCGATGCATGCGAGACGAAGGCCTGCATCGACGCTTGTAAAAAGTTCGCCCGGGGGCTCCTGCAGCTTAAAGACGGCAGGCCTTCGGTGGAACATTTGACGGAAGACGGCATTAAGCGTCTGGGCACGGAATGCCTTGCCTGCGAGTATGAATGCTGGTTCCGCGGCAAGAGCGCCATCAAAATTGACGTCCCCATCGAGGGATTGGACGAGTACCTGCGCAAGCGGGGTTTGCTGGAAGAAAACGCCAACCAGTAAAAGGATAAAGAGGGATTAGCATGGGGATTTTAATTGATAGAAACACCAAAGTCATCGTCCAGGGCATTACCGGTAGGGAGGGTTCCCTCCGGGCCAAGTATATGAAAGATTATGGTACCAAGGTGGTGGCAGGGACGAGCCCCGGAAAAGGCGGAGAAGAGGTGGCGGGTATTCCCGTCTACCATACCGTCAAACAGGCCGTCGCCGAACACGGGGAAATCGACTTCAGCGTTATATTCGTTCCCGGCCGGGCCTTGAAAGCGGCGGTTAAAGAAGCCGCCGACGCCGGTGTAAAAAACATCGTCCCCTGCGTAGAGTCGGTACCCATTCACGACATCATGGAAATGGTCGAGTATTGCAAGCTTAAAGGTGTCCGGTTGATCGGCCCGGGATCCATCGGCATCATCACTCCCGGCGAGGCGGTCGTCGGCTGGCTGGGCGGCAATGTGGAATGGGCCAACTCCTTCTTCCGGCCCGGTCCCATTGGCGTTTTCTCCCGCAGCGGCGGTCAGTCGGGAACCATTCCCTGGATCCTCAAGGAAAACGGCTATGGTGTCAGCACCGTCGTGCACACGGGTACGGAACCGGTCCTGGGAACTTCCTTTGCCGATTTGCTACCGTTGTTTGAAGAAGATCCGCAAACAGAGGCCGTAGCTGTCTTCTCCGAAATCGGCGGTACCCAGGAAGAAGAATGCGCGGAAGTAATTGCCTCCGGCAAATTCACCAAGCCCTTCGTTATTTACGTGGCAGGCGCCTGGGCGCCGGAAGGCCAGCGTTTCTCCCATGCCTCCAGCATTGTGGAACGGGGACGCGGTTCGGCCAAGAGCAAGATGGAAGCCATTCAAAAGGCTGGCGGCTATGTGGCCATGAGCCCCAATGATATACCGCGTATCCTGAAGAGTGTATTAAAACATTAAGGAGGTAATCACCATGGCTGTAATGCGTTCCGTTCTATACGTTCCCGGCAACAATCCCAAGATGATTGCCAAGGCCCCTTCTTTCCCTGCCGATATCATTACCCTCGACCTGGAGGATTCTGTGCCGCCGGCGGAAAAGGAAACCGCGCGTCAGCTTATCCGTGAAAACCTGAAGGCCGTTGGTGCCAACGGTTCAGAAGTATATGTGCGCATCAATAACTGGGAAACCGAGATGACCAACGACGATTTAGAAGCCGTCGTTTATGAAGGGCTACATGGTGTGACCTTGGCCAAGTGCGGCCATCCCGATCATGTAAAGCGCCTGGATTGGAAACTGGAAGAGCTGGAGCGCCGCAGGGGTCTCCCCATCGGCAGCATTAAGGTTAGTCTCCTTCTCGAAACGGCTAAGGGTGTAATTAACGCCTACGAATCTTGTATCGCCAGCCCGCGGGTGGTAAGTGCCATCTTCGGCGCCGTCGATTACTGCAAGGATATGCGGGTAAAACTGACCCCCGAGGGCAAAGAACAGGAATACGCCCGCGCCCACATCGCCGTAGCCGCCAGGGCGGCTGGAATTGTAGCCATCGATTGCCCCTTTGTAAACTACCAGGATATGGAAGCGTTTGAAAAGAGCGTTCTGCAGGGCCGCCAGATGGGTTATGAAGGCCGTATGCTCATCCATCCCAGCCAGGTGGAACCCGCCAACCGGCTCTACGCTCCCGATCCGGCAGATGTAGAGTGGGCCCGCGGCGTGGTCAAGGCCTTTGAAGAGGAAGGCATCGCCAAGGGTCGGGCTGCTATTTCCTACCAGGGTAAGATGGTCGATACGCCCGTCTACCTCAACGCCAAAGACATCCTGAATGCCTACGAAGAAATTCAGGCCAAAGAAGCGGCTAGAAAGAAGGCCTAAAGTTTTACAGTTAAAGCCGGGGCGGTATTTTAAAAAGCCGCCCCGCTACCCAACTTTAGATAGTCTGAAATGAAGGGGGACGAAGGGCTGTGAATACCCAAGAAAGGGCCCTGCAGCTACATAAAGAGTGGCAGGGTAAAATTGAAATTAAGGGTCGTGCGCCGGCGCGGGACGCGGTAGATCTTTCTCTAGCTTATACTCCCGGTGTCGCCGAGCCCTGCAAGGAAATCCATAAAGATCCCAAACTGGTGGACGTCTATACCCGTCGCTGGAACCTGGTGGCCGTCGTATCCGACGGGTCGGCGGTCTTGGGTCTCGGCAACATCGGCGCCCGGGCGGCCATGCCGGTCATGGAAGGCAAAAGCCTTCTCTTTAAAACCTTTGCCGGCGTAGACGCCTTCCCCATCTGCATCGATTCCCAGGATGTAGATGAAATCGTCAGGACTGTCCAATTGTTAACGCCGACCTTTGGCGGTGTCAACCTGGAAGACATTGCCGCACCCCGCTGCTTTGAAATTGAGCGGCGCCTTAAAGAGACGACTGACATCCCTATCTTCCATGACGATCAGCACGGTACCGCAGTAGTCGTATTGGCAGGCATTATCAATGCCTGTAAAGTTACCAAGCGGGAACTGGGCGATTTGAAGGTGGTAATTAACGGCGCCGGTGCCGCCGGCATCGCCTCGGCCAAGCTCCTCTTGAGTGTCGGAGTAAAGGACGTTATCCTGTGCGATTCCAAGGGTATCATTTCTTCGAAACGCCAGGATCTCAATACCGAAAAGCAAGAAATGCTCAAAATCACCAATAAAGAAGACCGCAGCGGCACCCTGGCCGACGCCATGGTGGGCGCCAACTGCTTCATCGGGCTTTCGGTGAAGGACGCCGTTACCCAGGATATGGTGCGCTCCATGGGTAAGGATGCCATCCTCTTTGCCATGGCCAATCCCATTCCCGAGATCTATCCCGACAAAGCCAAGGAAGCAGGTGCCGCCGTCGTTGGTACCGGTCGCAGCGACTTCCCCAACCAGGTCAACAACGTTTTGGGCTTCCCCGGCATCTTCCGCGGCGCCCTTGATGTAAAAGCCAGCGATATCAACGACGCTATGAAGATTGCCGCCGCCCACGCCCTGGCTGATCTGGTGGGCGAACGCCTGTCGGCGGAGTTTGTCCTGCCTGAAGCCTTCGACATGCGGGTGGCTCCGGCAGTGGCCGCCGCCGTCGCCAAGGCCGCCATGGAGAGCGGCGTAGCCCGCGAGCCCAAGGACCCCGAATGGGTAAAGAAACATACAGAAGAATTAATCGGCCTGAATCGCTGATTAAGGTTACAACACCTTACCCAGATAATGCCGTCCAGCAATTGGACGGCTTTTTTGATGCATTGCGGCCGTAGATGGCGGAAAGAATAAAGGAAAAAAAGGCGGTGTTAATCTTGCAAAACCGTATAGAAAACCCCAATTATCCCCTGGAGGCGCCAAAGCCCGACAGCGTACCCCATCCCGAAACCTCTCCGCCGGAGTTTCCCCAGGAAAGACCTATACTTGATCCCCCCGCGGGGGATTTTCTGTTATAATACATATAGATGGGCATGATTTCCAAGCTGGCGCATGCCAGGGAATAGGAGGGAGATAATAATGGCCGGACGCGCTAAAGTCACCCTGCCCCAGCTCCAGGCCATGAAGGAGAGGGGAGATAAGATTGCCATGGTCACCGCTTATGATTATTCCGCCGCGCTGCTGGCGGATAGGGCCGGTATGGATATGATCCTGGTAGGCGATTCTTTGGGTATGGTTGTCCTGGGCTATTCAAGTACCGTACCCGTAACAATGGAAGAGATGATCCATCATACGAAGGCCGTTATGCGGGCCAATCCGGCGGCCCTGGTGGTGGCCGACCTGCCCTTCCTGTCTTACCAGACCGGTATAAAGGATGCCGTTTACAACGCCGGGCGTCTGGTAAAGGAGGGCGGTGCTGACGCCGTCAAGCTCGAGGGAGGTCGGGCTATGGCGCCTGTGGTACGGGCCATAGTAGATGCCGGCATTCCAGTAATGGGCCATTTAGGGCTGACCCCCCAGTCGGCCGTCCAGCTCGGCGGCTACCGGGTCCAGGGACGCGAGCAAGAAGCCGCCGACAGGATTGCCGCCGATGCCGAAGCCCTGGCGGAAGCCGGCGTTTTCTCCCTGGTGCTGGAATGCGTACCTGTAGAGCTGGCGCGGCGGATAACGGCAGCCTTGAAGGTTCCCACCATCGGCATCGGCGCCGGGCCCCATTGTGACGGGCAGGTCCTGGTCTTCCACGACCTCCTGGGCCTTTTCGATCGTTTCCGACCCAAGTTTGTCAAGTGTTATGTTAATCTTAGTGAGATTATAGTGAATGCCCTCGCTTCCTACCGGGAAGAAGTGCGCCAGGGCAGATTCCCCGACGAAGGGCATAGTTTTCAATAAAAGCGTCCATGGAGGGCACAACCTCTTGCTCAATTATGTGGACCTGCTTTTGCTTTTGTTACTGGCGGCGGGAGCCTGGCAGGGGTACCGCTACGGGTTCGTGAACCTGATCGCCGGCTGGATTAGTTACCTGGTGGCGGCGTTGGCGGGCGTCCTTTACGCCCGGCCCCTGGCGGAAGTCCTGGACCGGGCCTGGAACTTAACCGATCGGTGGGGCCAAAACATTGCACCCCTTTTACCCCTGCCGCGTCCGGTTTTAGGCCAGCCCTGGGGAAAAGAGGCCTTAAACCAGCTGGGAATCCTCTTAAATAGCCTGCCACTACCTGAAACGGTTAAACAAAGCATCCTGGAGGGGGCCGCGGGGGCTTCCGGCAACATCCTGGGACAGGTCCTGGCAGCAAGGATTGCTTTTTTAGGCCTCGAGTTGTTGACCCTTGCCGGCATCTTCGGAGGAACATTATTTTTCTTACGCCGGCTGGCACGGTGGGGTATGAAGGGCGGTATAGTACCCGGGGGCTTTTTCAACCGCGGTCTGGGTCTATTTATGGGCCTTCTAGGCAGGGCATTTTGGCTGGCCGTGGCGGTAGGAGCGGCGCGCTCCATCTTTTCTTTACCCTTTGCGACTGCAGTCCCGGCCCTTGTGCCCGTGGCCAGGCAATTTTACAACTCGGAGGTAGCCCGTCACCTTAACCAATTTTATGACTGGCTGCTTGTCTTGTGGTATACCCTAATTTAGAAGAGCGATCGAAGGAGGATTATTCCATGACAGATAGGGAAGAGAATAGGGCTAAAAAATTATTGGAAGAGTTGTCCCTGCCGCAAAAGAGTGCCTGGGAGCGTATAGACAGTGAAACAAAAGAAAAGGTTTTTTCCTTTGCTGAAGGATATAAGGCTTTCTTAAGCCGTGCTAAGACGGAACGTGAGGCCGTGCGCCTTGCCCTGGATGCTGCCGTGAGAAGAGGGTTTACTTCCCTTCTGGACTGCCCTTCAGGCCGGGTATTAAGTGCCGGCAGCCGTTTTTATTTAGAATGGCGGGGGAAAGTATTGCTTTTAGGGATAGTAGGGAGGACCGGCCTTGATGAAGGGGTAAGGCTAATAGGAGCCCATGTTGATGCGCCCCGGCTGGACTTAAAACCCATGCCCCTCTATGAAAAAGCGGGACTGGCCCTGTTTAAAACCCATTATTATGGCGGCATCAAAAAATACCAGTGGACGGCTCTGCCCCTGGCCCTGCATGGTGTTATTATGTTAAGAAACGGCAGACGGGTGGAGGTGGTAATCGGCGAGGGTGAGGACGAACCTATTTTTACCATCAGCGACTTGCTACCCCATCTGGCCAAGGAACAAATGAAGAAAAATATGGAAGAGGCTTTAAGCGGAGACGATTTAAACCTGGTGGTAGGCAGTATGCCTTATCCTGCCGGTGACGATGTCAAAGATAAGGTCCGCCTGGCTGTCCTCAATTTGTTAAATGAGCGCTACGGCGTTGTGGAAGAGGACTTGATAACAGCCGAACTCGAGTTGGTGCCGGCCGGTCCGGCCCGGGATTTGGGCTTTGACCGTTCCCTGGTGGGGGGGTACGGTCAGGACGACCGCGTATGCGCCTATACCGCCCTCCAAGCCCTTCTTGATACGGACGTTCCCCATAACACGGCCCTGGTACTCCTGGTCGATAAAGAGGAAATCGGGAGCACCGGGAACACCGGTGCCCATTCCCGGTTTTTAGAATATGCCCTGACGGAGCTGGCGGCGCGGACGGGCGGTACCGATATAATCCAGGTGGGAAGGATTATGGCCAATTCCCAGGCCCTCTCCGCCGACGTGACCGCCGGCGTCGATCCTACCTACGAAAACGTCTTCGATCTGTATAATGCATCCCGTCTGGGATACGGCGTGGTTTTAAACAAGTATTCCGGCTCAAGGGGTAAATATGATGCCAACGACGCCAGTGCCGAATTCATGGGCCGGCTGCGCGATATCTTCAACCAGAACCGTGTGATCTGGCAGAGCGGCGAACTGGGCAAGGTGGACGCCGGCGGCGGCGGAACGATAGCCAAGTTTCTGGCCTATTTCGGCCTGGACGTGGCCGACTGCGGTCCGGCCCTCTTATCCATGCATGCCCCTTTGGAGATAGCCAGCAAGGTGGATATTTATATGGCCTACCGGGCATACAGGGCCTTCCTTGCCGGATAGATTTAAGCAGGAAAAGTAAATAACATGGAGAAAATATAAAACTATAGCCCTGGTACCTTTTAAAGAGCGGGCGCCGGGGCTTTTCTTTTAAAAGGAGGATTGAAAGGCTTGGAAAAGGTAGTAGACGCCCGCGGGCTGGCCTGCCCCCAGCCGGTTATCCAGACGAAGAAAGCCCTGGAAACCCTGTCACCGGACGGCGAGCTGGTAACCATCGTCGACAATGAAGTGGCCCGGGATAACGTTTTAAAACTGGTACGCAGCATGGAATGCGTTGCCAGCGTGAGGGAGCAGGGAAATGAATACTATATCCACATCCGCAAGGAATCCCTACCGTCCACCCAATTAAGCGTCCATCCCGGCCAGGTGCTTCTGGTGACCTCGGCGACCTTGGGCCGTGGTTCGGAAGAACTGGGCGGCGTCCTCATGCGCAGTTTTTTCTACAGCCTGAGTGAAACGGAGGTATTGCCCCGGCGAATAATTTTTATTAACAGCGGCGTTCATCTTTGCTGCCAGGGCTCACCGGTGCTGGACAGCCTGTTGGCTTTAGAACAAAAGGGAGTTGAAGTTCTGGCCTGCGGGACCTGCCTCGACTATTACCATCTGAAAGAAAAATTGTGCATCGGTAGTGTTACTAATATGTACACCATTATTGAGCACCTGACGGCTGCTGAAAAGGTCATTACCCTCTAGGAAGTGATGCCTCATGCTGTGGAGGCTCGGGCGCTACCGGGACAAGGGGCGACTGGCCCAGGCCCTGGCGGAAAGCCGGGGCAAAATCCCCGGGGCCCTGCGCCGGGAATTGCTGCGGCTGGGGGCCGTGGAATTGGCCCGTTTTCTGGCAGATCTGTGGCCGCAGCTGGAACGGGCCACCAGGCAACAATTGACCGCCCTGGCAGAAGAAGAAGGTATAATCGGCGCCTGGCTGGAAGTGCTGGAGGAGGGGAAACCCTTCGAGAAAACGGCGGCGGCCGCCGTCCTCGGGGAAATGGAAGTCAAGGCCGCCCTCGGCCCTTTGCTGGCGGCCCTGGGGGATGGAGATGGAGGCGTACAGATGGCCGTTACCGCCGCCCTCATTCGCCTGGGTGATGCGCGCTGCCTCGGCCCCCTGCTGGTGGCCCTGAAGGAACCCCGGCGCTGGCCGCCGGCTCGGGTGGCTGAGATACTCCTGGCCTTTAAACAGGAAAGCCTGCCCCTTCTCCTGGAACTCCTGGAGCGGGAAACCGACGAAGAAATGACTGTGCGGTTAATAAATATCCTCGCCACCTTTAAGGAAGGGCAGTCGTTGACCGCTTTGACACGTTTCCTTGACGACGAACGGGAAGATGTGCGCCGGGCGGCGGCTTCAGCCCTGGGTGAAATAGGCTGTTTTACTGGCGCCCGGGCGTTGGTAAAGGCCTTGAAGGATCCTTCCGCCGGGGTGAGGGCGGCGGCCGCCCTTGCCCTGGGGAAGTTAAAATCCAGGGAAGCCTTAAGCTCTTTAAAGGAATGTCTGGCCGATAAATCCTGGGAGGTCCGGACTGCCGCCGCCGCTGCCCTTGGGGAGATAGGAACGGCAGGAGAAGCCCATCCGACGAAGGGGGAATGAGAGGGTGGACTTGCGCGTCGGCGATATTGTCCAGACTAGAAAAAAGCACCCCTGCGGCAGCGATCGTTGGGAGATTTTGCGGGTGGGAATGGATTTCCGCCTGCGGTGCCTGGGGTGCGGTCGCCTCATCCTCATACCCCGTCTTAAGGCGGAAAAAAGCATTAAAAAGGTGGAGGTTAAATCGCCTTAAGGAAAGATGTCAGGGACATCTTATCCGAGGCCGGGGCGGTCTTTCTCTCACATAAAAGGCGCAGGTAATTAAGATTGAGGAGAAGCCGGCGACATTCGTTGAGACTGGGCACATGGTCCGGCTTTAGGATCACGGTGGAATACCGGCGGGCTTCCTCTGCCTCCAGGTAGCTTCCCAGGAGCACCGGTCGTCCCAGTTCTTTTTCGATTGTTTTTGCCGCCGCCTTAGCCGTGGGACAGTGGTTGGCTAAAAACATACATGTAGGGAAGACGAAACAATCTACTTTATCCCGGCGAATCATGCGCCGGGCTATCTCCAGCCGGGCATCCCCGGGACATCCGGGGCAGGGTTCAAAAGACACTATTTTAGCGCCCGGGAGGCCGCCTAAAGGCCCTTCTTTTTTTTCTACGGCCAGAAAGCAGAGGACGTGGGCTTGATGGCCGGGGCAGCCCTTTTTCCAATAATCGCCGCAGGTAATAATACCGACACGCAGCATGACGTAAAACTCCTTTTAACGTTTCTCCATTAACATCAAACGATAGCAGTTTAACATATTTTTCTAGAAAAAAATGTCGGAAGGTGGCAGGCAGGACAACTTAATAATTTTAAAAAAAATTAAATTGCTCTTGAGAAGACTATCGTATGGTTTATATTTCTTCTTAAGTATGGTAGAATAAAATGGTAACTTTATACTGCACGCTGGTGATCTACATGTTTCCCGCTACATACCAGAGGTCCTATGAAGTCCGCTATTATGAAACAAATTTTATGCTGGAAGCCACGCCGGTTACCATACTGGGTTACCTGGAAGAAACGGCGACCTATCATTCCCAAACTGTCGGCAATACCATTAAAAGGCTTCAAGATCTCGGGCGGGGCTGGGTCGTCTATCGCTATCATTTGCAAATGGAGCGTTATCCCTGCTGGCAGGAAAGGATAACCGTAACGACGTGGGTGGAACGTTTCCAGCGATGTTTCGCCTACCGTAATTTTTACATTTACGATGCCGGCGCCAACCTGGTGGGCCGGGCTGCTTCCGTATGGATTTTTTTAGATATCGCCGCGAGAAAGCCCTTACGGATACCGCCTGAGATAATGGCACCTTATGGAATACATCCGGAGGCGGCCGTGCCGGAGGGTTTTAGCGATCTTGTTGAGCCGGAAGAACTGGAAACCGTGGGGGAATTTACCGTAGGAGCGGCCGACCTGGACATCAACCGCCATGCCAACAACAAACGCTATATTCACTGGCTCCTCGAGGGGGTTCCCCTGGAAGTTCACCGCTGTGCCTTTGCCAACGAGCTGGAGGTTATCTATAAAAAAGACGCCCGGTACGGCGATCATATCGTAAACCAGTGCCGGGAATTAGAGGGTGGAGACGGAGCCCGGCACTATCTTCACCGCCTTATCTGCCCCGAGAAGGAGCTGGTGCTCACCCTGGCCAGAACTTCCTGGCAGAAGCGTAAAGACCCGTGAGGGCGAAAGGGGGAAGGGGATGCGACCCGATTTGGAAGTAAAGCTTACCCACGACGGGAGGGAATGGATTGCCGCCGACGGGGATTTCGAGGTGCGCGGGCGCACCTTAAAGGAGCTGGATCAAAATATAAAAAAGGCGCTGGAGTCAAGGGGAGGATTTTGCGAAGGGACACAGGTAAAGATATTGATGAAGTTCGCCCACGAAACCCTGCCTGACTACCAACGCGTCCGCCAGTATATGCCCGCCTATTTCAACCGCTGGCTCGTTATTAAAATGTAAACTTTAAACCGAATAAATCTTGCTTCCCGAAAATCTTTTATGATATAATCTACCAGAATAACTTCCCTGCTCCACCAAGGGTGGGGCCATAAGTCCGTAGGGAGGAGGTGCTTCCATGCGTAGTTACGAAGTCGTGTTCGTGATCAAGCCCGACCTGGAGGCCGAAGCCACTGCTGCGGTAATAGATAAATTTACCCGGCTGATTGCCGAACAGGGCGGCCAGGTGGTCGAAGTGGACCAGTGGGGCAAAAAGCGCATGGCCTACGAGGTACGTAAGTATCGCGAAGGCTATTATGTCCTTATGAAATTTAAAGGCATGCCGGCTGTTGCCCAGGAACTGGAACGCGTATTAAAAATTACAGACGAAGTTATTCGGTACCTGATTACGCGCCTGGAAGAAAAAGCGAGTTAAGGTGGGAGAGGAATGTTGAACCGGGTAATTTTAATCGGCCGCCTGACGCGGGACCCCGAACTGCGCTATACTGCCAGCGGCGTCGCCGTGACCACCTTTACCCTGGCGGTAGATCGTAATTATGTCAACCAGCAGGGGGAGCGGGGTACGGATTTCATCCGCATCACCACCTGGCGAAAGCTGGCGGAAACCTGTGCCAACCATTTGAATAAAGGCCGCCTGGTGGCCATTGAAGGACGTCTGCAGACCCGTACCTATGAAACGGCAGAAGGGCAGAAACGCCAGGCCACCGATGTTGTGGCCGATGACGTTCGTTTTCTGGACTGGCCCAAAGATGGCAGGCTTTCCGGAGGCGCCACCCCTGCCGGGGGAATAGGCGGCGGCGATTTTAGCGCGGATTTCGATGATATGGGTACCGAAATTGACATAGGCGAGGACGATTTACCTTTTTAGCTAAAAAGGAGTGGGTCTGAAATTGGCACGTGACAAAAAACGTTCCCGGAAGCGGGTTTGTAGTTTCTGCGTCGACAAAATCGAGCAGGTGGACTACAAAGACGTAAACCGCCTCCGGCGTTATATCAGTGAAAGGGGTAAAATTTTACCCCGCCGTATTTCCGGCAATTGTGCCCATCATCAGCGCCAGCTAACACGGGCTATAAAAAGGGCCCGGATACTAGCCCTGTTGCCCTATACGGTTGAGTAAAGAAACTCGTTTTTCGTTGAGGGAGGGAAATTAACTCCCTCTTTTCTATATTTGCTTTAGCAAGGCCAAATGGGGGATTTTGTATGGCCGACAGTAGGGTGGCGGCCCTGGCCGAAGGGGCCCTGATGGCGGCCTTGACGGTGGTACTGGTACTGGCCGGCTATTTCATACCTTTTTTACAGGTCATAACCAATATTATCTGGACGGTCCCAATCGTCGTCCTCATCGTGCGCCGTGATATGCGTATAGGGGCAATGGCTACAGTGACTTCCGCCCTGGCCATAGCTTTTTTTACCGGGCCCCTTAATGCCGTCCTGCTATTTATCCAGTTCGCCGGGCTGGGTCTGGTCTACGGTTATCTGTTTAAAACCGGGGCCGGGCCGGGCCGGGCTTTAGTTGCCGGGGGACTGGTGTCCATTTTTTCCACGATCTTGAGTCTTTTCGTGACTTCTTTAGTAACCGGGCTGCCCCTGGGGGGGATTTTGCAGGAATTTGAGGCCGCCGTCGACCATACCCTTGATTTTTACCGCCGTATGGGAATGTTGGAACACATGGCCCGCTCCGGCATGAATCCGGAAGAGTTACAGGCCGCTCTGGCCGGCATGATAGGTTTTCTCAAATTGCTGCTGCCAGGAATTTTAGTCACCGCTTCCATGGGGGCGGCCTTTGTTAACTACCTTGTGGCGGCAAGGGTCCTGCACCGTCTGGAACTTGTAAAAGAAGGACCGCCGCCCTTTCGTCACTGGCAGCTGCCTTGGTATGCTGTTTGGGGAGTGATTGCGGGTCTGGCCTTGTGGCAGGCGGGAGACTACTACGGTCTGCCCTTGATCTATAAAACGGGATTAAATATTCTTTATATATATTTTCCCTTCTTAGTAGGAAATGGACTGGCGGCATTGAGCTTTTTCTTATACCGGTTGAAGCCGGGCCCGTTTATCAAAATGCTTATACTATTTGCCGCCTTGATAAACCTGCCGGTGGTCCTTTTCAGCCTGGCGACATTGGGTCTATTCGATCCCTTTTTCAGTAACCGGCGGCGTATGAATCCGTCAGACAAAGGAGAGTGAGATATGATGAAGGTAGTTTTAATGGCCGACGTTCCCAAACTCGGCAATCGAGGAACGGTTGTGGAAGTTGCCGAGGGTTACGCCCGTAATTATTTGTTGCCCCGCGGCCTGGCGGTGGAAGCTACCGCCGGCCGTCTGAAGGAATTAAATCTGGAAAAGAAACGCCAGGAAGCCAAAAAGAGCCAGGAACTGGAACAGGCGCGGCGCCTGCGCCAGCTTTTAGACGGGGCCGTGGTGAAGGTCACCACCCGGGCCGGTGAAAAGGGCAAGCTCTTTGGTTCTGTTACCAATAAGGAAATAGCCCAGGCAATTAAAAACACTTTCCATGCGGACGTCGACAGGCGTAAAATAGAACTTAAAGAACCCATTAAAGCCCTAGGCAGCTATGAAGTCATCTTGAAGCTGCATCCCGAAATTCAGGCCCGCCTGCGGGTACAGGTGGTGGCGGAAGGGAGTTAGGCAGAATGACCCAAGAAGTCTTGCCTATTCTGGCCAGCGACCGCTTGATGCTGGACCGTCAGGTAGCCGCTTTATATGGTATTTTATGTGAAATTTACGGTACGGAAAAAGTTGTCTTAAGGGCCAGCAAGCTGGAAGCCCTGGACTTAATTCGTTCGGAAGACCTGGCTGCCCGTGTTTTAGCCTTGGAAAAACTGATTTATGAAGATCCCACCATCAACACCCTGCCCACAGAGGAGGAAATACCCCAAATCCTGGCTGCCCTGCAGGAAGAAATAGCCGACTTCATCGCCCGGCGTACGGTGGAGGAAAAGCTGGAGCAGCGCGTCGCAGAGCGCCTGCAGGAGCGCCATGAAGAATACCTCCAGGAAGTGCGGCGGCAGATTATCAAGGAAAACAACGGCCCGGAGAATGCTCAAACCCTCAAGAAACTGGCCGTTTTAGAGAAGATGTCCCGGGTAACCCTTTCCCGGACGGCCCTTGAAGCCTTGAGGCCGCAGCGCCTGGAGGAGATCGTCGGCCAGGAGGAGGCCGTCCAGTCCATCCTCGCCAAACTGGCCTCGCCCTTCCCCCAGCATATGATTATTTACGGACCGCCGGGGGTGGGTAAAACCACGGCGGCCAGGCTGGCCCTGGAAGAAGCGAAAAAAATAAGCACTTCTCCCTTTAAAGCCGGCGCTCCCTTTGTCGAAGTAGACGGTACAACTCTGCGCTGGGATCCCCGGGAAGTGACCAACCCCCTGCTGGGCTCGGTACACGACCCCATATATCAGGGGGCCCGGCGGGATCTGGCGGAAAGCGGCGTTCCGGAACCCAAGTTGGGGTTGGTTACGGAGGCCCACGGGGGGATACTTTTTATCGATGAAATCGGCGAGATGGATCCCCTTCTCCTTAACAAGCTCCTCAAGGTGTTGGAAGATAAAAAGGTGGAATTCGATTCCTCCTACTACGACCCCGGTGATGAGAATATACCACGTTATATCAAAAAACTTTTTGAGGAAGGCGCACCCGCCGATTTTATCCTCATCGGCGCCACCACCCGGGAGCCGGAAGAAATCAATCCGGCCCTCCGCTCCCGGTGTGCCGAAGTGTTTTTTGAGCCCTTAACCCCGGCCCACATCCAGACAATAGTTAAGCAGGCCGCCGGTCGGCTGGGGGTGAAGTTGGAGCCGGCGGTACCGGAGTTGATTGCCGAATATACCATTGAAGGCCGCAAGGCGATTAACATTCTGGCTGAAGCATACGGGCTGAGCCTCTATGAGCAGCAGCGGAAAAAGGGGCGCCGTCGCCGGCTGATTACGGCGAGCCACGTGCGCCAGGTTTTAAGGAACGCCCGCCTGACGCCATTTACATTAATAAAGGCCAGGGAAACTATGGAAGTAGGTCGGGTAATGGGCCTGGCCGTGGCCGGTTTTGTAGGCTCGGTGCTGGAGATTGAGGCCGTTGCCTTTCCGGCCAGGGAACCCGGCAAGGGGAGCATTCGCTTTAACGAAACGGCGGGTAGCATGGCGCGGGATTCTGTTTTTAATGCCGCCGTGGTATATCGTCTCCTTACGGGAGACGATTTATACAACTACGACGTCCACGTCAATATAGTGGGCGGGGCCAATATCGACGGCCCTTCGGCCGGTTTGGCCATTACCGCGGCCATCATCAGCGCCGTCCAGGGGCGGCCGTTGCGCCAGGACATTGCCGTTACCGGCGAGATTTCCATCCAGGGGAAAGTTAAACCGGTAGGCGGCGTTTTAGAGAAAATTTACGGCGCCAAACAGGCGGGTATGAAGATGGTTTTAATTCCGGCCGAAAATGCCGCCGAAGTGCCGGAATCCCTTAAGGGGATTACCGTTCGTCCCGTGGCCAACGTAGCTGAGGCCTTGGAGTACCTGATGCCGGCAACAAGGGCCGGAAACCGGCGGAGGTCAAAGGCGGGAGCTTGATAACCATGGCTGACGAAATGGATAAGCTTCCTCCCCAGAGCCTTGAAGCTGAGCAATCGGTGCTGGGGGCCATTATGCTGGATCGGGAGGCCCTCCTCGGAGTTTTAGAGATTTTAAAAGTCGAAGACTTTTACAGGGAAGCCCATCGCCTGATCTACCGCGCCATCTTGAACCTCAATGAGCGCGGCGAAGCCGTCGATCTTTTAACAGTAACAGAGGAACTCCGGCGCCAGGGGCAGCTGGAGGTGGTGGGCGGAGCCGCTTACCTGAGCTCCCTGACAGGTGATGTGCCCAGCGTAGCCAATGCCATTTACTATGCCCGCCTGGTAGCAGAAAAGGCGACTCTAAGGGCCCTGGTCCAGGCGGCCGGCAGGATTTCCGAGCTGGCCTTAAGCCAGGCCGGCGACATCGATCAAATATTAGACGAAGCGGAACGCCTCATATTTGAGGTGGCCGGCGGAAGGCGCCGGAGCGGTTTTGTTTCCGTTAAAGACGTTTTGATGGAAACCTTCGCCCATCTGGAGCGCCTGAGTACCCATAAGGGTGAAGTCACGGGCATCCCCACTTTCCACGACCTGGATAAACTCCTTTCCGGCCTGCAGCCTTCTGATTTAATTATCTGCGCCGCCCGTCCGGGTATGGGCAAGACCTCCTTCTGCCTGAATATTGCCCAGCGGGTAGCCGTACAGCAAAAGCTCCCGGTGGCCATCTTCAGCTTGGAAATGTCGCGGGAACAGGTGGTGCAGCGCATGCTGGCGGCGGAAGCCATGGTAGAACAGCACCGCCTGCGGACGGGCTATCTGACGGAAGAGGACTGGGCGCGCCTGGTAAATGCCGCCGGTATTTTAGGCGAAGCTCCTATCTTTATCGACGATACGCCGGCCATTTCGGCCCTGGAAGTTCGGGCCAAGGCAAGGCGTCTGCAGGCTGAAAACGGGCTGGGTCTGGTGGTTGTCGACTACCTGCAGTTAATGCAGGCCCACCGCCGTGTGGACAGCCGTCAGCAGGAAATAGCCATTATCTCCCGTTCTATGAAGGCCCTGGCCCGGGAGTTAAACGTCCCTGTCCTGGTGCTCTCCCAGTTGAACCGCGGGGTGGAGCAGCGCCAGGATAAACGGCCAGTAATGGCCGATCTTCTGGAAAGCGGGGCCATTGAGGCCGACGCTGACGTTATTATCTTTCTTTATCGTCCCCAGTATTACGACCCCGATACCGATAAAAAGGGAATTGCCGAAGTGATCGTAGCCAAGCATCGCAATGGCCCAGTGGGAACGGTGGAAATGGCCTTTTTGCCAGAATATACCAAATTTGTTGATTTAGCCCCCGAACCTCCGGCATAAAAAGTTTTCACGTGGTATCATTTCCTCAGGGCCGGGCACAATATCCTTGAAAAATTAGGGAAAGGGGTAGGAACTTGGCTAGGGTCATCGGCATTTTGCCCAATCAAGAACAGGTAGGGGGTCTCATTGACAGCCTCAGGAACGCCGGTTTCGACCGCAAGGACATGATAGTTTCCAGCCTCTTCAAACCTTTCGCCAGCCGGCAGGAGCCGGAGGAGATAGCTTACCTTAAAACCGAACGGGATGAGCTATGGCAGGAAGGCACCGGTGCTTATGCCGATTTTTTAACCCAGTATGCCGGACAGGGCGTGGCGGTGGCCGTGGAGGCTCCACGCCACGAAGTGGCCCGCATCCGCACCATTATGGAACAAAACGGAGCGGCCAAGATTATTCAGGATTAAAAGGGCGACCGCGGAATTGTAACCGCGGTTTTTCTTTTATCATGGCAGGAACAGGCAGCATTAAGGGCGAAATAAGCATTGTTTTCGCTCGCTCTCTGGCCCTCGCGGACCAGCCTGAGGCTCAGCCAAGGCTTAAGACGGGGTTCACGGCCTATTCGGCATCCTTGCCTCAAAGGCCGGCCTCGGACCTCCTGTCCTCGGCCCCGCCTTCGCTCTTCGGCTTCGCCAAGGCTGTTCAACCGCTTGGGCCAAGTCGCTCGCTCCAAACAAATGCCAGCCCGTTATTTCCATTCTTCTGTTAGTGCCGCAAAAATAGGGGAGACGGGAGGGAAATTTATGGAAGTACATCTTGCCGGCACCTTGCTGAAGTTATTACAGGGGGACATAGTAGAACAGGAGGTTGAAGCCGTTGTCAACGCCGCCAACACCGGCCTATGGGGCGGCGGCGGCGTGGATGGTGCCATCCATCGCGCCGGTGGAACAAAGATAGCCGAAGAATGCCGCCGTATCCGGGAAGAACGGGGTGGATGTCCCGTCGGGGAAGCGGTCATCACCACCGGCGGCAAGCTAAAAGCGCGCTATGTAATCCACACCGTCGGACCGATCTGGCGCGGCGGCCAAGGGGGCGAAGACGAGCTTTTAGCCAGCGCCTATTATAACAGTCTTAAGCTGGCGAAGGAGCGGGAAATAAAGTCCCTGGCTTTTCCCTCCATCAGCACCGGGGCCTACGGTTTTCCTGTAGAAAGGGCGGCCAGAATAGCCATGGCCACGGTAAAGGATTTCTTGACCCGAAACCCGGCCGCCTTTGAGGAAGTTCGGTTTGTCCTCTTTTCCCCGGAGGCGTTGAAGGCCTATGAAGGTGCCTTGATGGAGGTCCTGGCTACCGCCCGATAGGTATATGGGGGTGACATTAATGCATACGGGAACGGCCAGCCTGCCCCTCCATGGAGGCCATTGCCCGCCGTGGCTTTTTGAGCGGATGCGGCGCCTAGGACCGGCCATTCTGGAAATCGTCGTCCGCGAATACGGGCCCCAGGAGGTGTTGCGGCGCTTGAGCGACCCCTTCTGGTTCCAAGCCTTCGGCTGCGTTTTGGGCTTCGACTGGCATTCGTCGGGGCTGACTACCACCCTCTGCGGGGCCCTAAAAGAAGGACTGCGCGGCCGGGAAAGGGATCTGGGCTTTGTCATTGCCGGCGGCAAAGGTCGAGTTTCCCGGCAGACGCCGACGGAAATCACCGCGGCGGCCGACAGGCTGGCCTTAACCGCTTTAAAACCCGCAGAGTTAGTCTATGCCAGCAGGATGGCCGCCAAAGTCGACAACACCGCCCTCCAGGACGGCTACCAACTCTACCACCACGTCTTTATCTTTACCTTCGACGGACAGTGGGCCGTCGTCCAGCAGGGTATGAACGAAAGGACGCGGCTGGCCCGCCGCTACCACTGGCTTGGTGAAGGGGTAGCAGACTTTGCCTGTGAACCCCATGCCGCTGTCTGCTGCGACGCCCGGGGAGAAGTCCTCAATATGGTTGCCGGGGAGGGAGGAGAGTCGCGCCGGGTGGTGACGGAGCTGTCCCGCGAACGACCCCATAAGTTTATGGCCGAATTCAACAAAATCCTGGAGAAAGGACTGCCCAACCTTCCCCTTCCCTGGCGCCATGATATTCCCCGGGCAAGTTACCTGAATAAAGCCCTGCTTAAAGTTTACGCCGCCCAGCCCCGGGATTTTACTGACCTCCTGGGGGTCGAGGGGGTGGGCCCTAAAACCATCCGCGCTCTAGCTATGGTGGCCGAGGTGGCCTACGGTGCGCCGGCCAGCTTCAGGGATCCGGTCCGTTACAGCTTCAGCCACGGTGGCAAAGACGGCCATCCCTATCCTGTGGACCGGAGGGTGTATGACCGTTCCATAGCTGTTCTGGAACAGGCCCTGGCCGCGGCTAAAATCGGCCGCACAGAAAAGTTTCAGGCCTTGAAACGGCTGGCTTTCATAAGTAAAAACGCCACGTAGGCCTCGAGCTACGTGGCGCTTTTACCTTTTTTACTTAACCCAGAATTTCTTTCAGGTCCTGCTCCGGCGTGGTTACGGGTTTTAAGTTGTAGTTCTCCTGGAGGACTTTGAGCACATTGGGTGTTAAGAAAGCGGGTAAGGTGGGACCGATCCGGATGTTCTGCACTCCCAGGTGCAGCAGGGTGAGGAGGATGGCCACCGCTTTCTGCTCAAACCAGGATAGGACCAGGCTCAAGGGCAGCTCGTTGACGCTGCACTTGAAGGCATCGGCCAGGGCCAGGGCCACCTGGAGGGCGGAATAAGCGTTATTGCACTGTCCCATATCTATGAGGCGCGGAATGCCGTCGATGTCGCCCAAATCCATGTGGTTGAAACGATACTTACCGCAGCCCAGGGTCAGGACCACACAATCCTTGGGCACCTTGGCCACAAACTCCGTGTAGTAGTTGCGGCCGGGTCTGGCGCCGTCGCAGCCGCCGACCAGGAAGAAGTGCCGGATTTTGCCGGCTTTTACGGCCTCAATCACCTGGCCGGCGATATTTAAAACGGCGGCGTGGTGGAAACCGGTGGTCAGTTCGCCGCCGGCCTTTTCCTCCAGGGGCGGCAGGGCCTTGGCCTTTTCAATTACCGGGGTGAAGTCGCGGTCCTTAATGTGGACTACCCCCGGCAGTCCAGCGATACCGCAGGTAAACATCCGGTCCCGGTAAGATTCCTTGGGGATCAAGACGCAGTTGGTCGTTCCCAGGATGGCTCCCGGAAATTCCTCGAATTCCTTTTTCTGATTCTGCCAGGCCGAACCGTAGTTGCCTACCAGGTGGGGGAATTTTTTTAGCTCCGGGTAGGCGTGGGCCGGCAGCATTTCACCATGGGTATAGACGTTAATCCCCGTACCTTCCGTCTGCCGTAAAAGTTCGTAGAGATCCAGAAGATCGTGACCGGTAACTAGGATGCCCGGTCCCTTTTTGGTACCGGTAGACACTTTGGTCGGGACCGGGGCGCCGAAGCGTTCCACATGGGCCTTGTCCAGCAGTTCCATTACTTTAAGGTTCATGGCCCCGACTTTCAAGGCCGTTTCTATATGGCGATTAAGATCAAAGTCGACGTTGGTCAAGGTGGTAAAAAGGGCTTCGTGCATGAAGGCGTCTACTTCTTCGTCCCGGGCGCCGAGTTCCCGGGCGTGATAGGCATAGGCGGCGATTCCTTTTAAGCCGATGATAATGGTATCCTGCAGGCTGGCGATATCTTCGTTCTTACCGCAGACGCCTACCCGCGTGCAGCCGGTGCCGCCGGCGGTCTGCTCGCACTGGTAACAAAACATGGTTTCTCCTCCTTACTTTAATTGATTTGCAATACACCTATATCGTAAAGCAAAAGGCCTTGCCGGACTGTGACTTAAATCACATTCCGCAACTTTTAGTAAATAAATTTTTCCGGCCGTCGCGAGCTATCACAAACAGTAATAGGTTGCAGGAAATTTCCATAACGCGTCGAAAAAACACTATGGCATTAGTTGACAGAAAAACGGGGGAGAACCATGGCGGACGGTTTTTCCCGGCAGGGGGCAGCCGAAAAGGTGATGCCGCCCATATTTGCCGGGCCCGTGGGGGAGATATACCAGGAAGCCCAGGCGGCCTTGAAGGATGTCTATCACCGCTGTCGTATGGGAAGCCATTTAGAGGTCAAAGACATCCAGGAGATTGTGGCCGACTATTTAAACCGCATGCAGGACAACCAGAACATGCTTTTGCAGATGGTTATGTTAAAGGACCTTGATCCCTATTCCGTCCGCCACTCCCTGAACGTGACCGTCCTGGCCACCCTGTTGGGTTCCAAACTGGGCCTTTCTAGAAAAGAGCTGCAGCTTTTAGGCGTAGGGGCCATGCTCCACGACGTGGGTAAATTGGAAGTGCCGGCGGAAATCTTATTAAAACCGGGAAAACTAACGGCAGAGGAATTTGCCGTGATAAAGCGCCATCCCCAGGCCGGTTACGAGCGGCTGGACGGCGTGGTGATGGAAGAAGTCCGCCGCGTCGCCCGGGATCACCATGAACGCTGTAACGGTAGCGGCTACCCCAGGGGTCTGCGCCGGGAAGAGATAAGCCTGGCGGCGCGCTGTGTGGCCATTGCCGACGTTTATGACGCCGTCACTACCGATCGCTGTTACCGCCCCCGTTACCTCCCCCATGAAGGAATGGAATTGTTAATGATGGAAAGCACGCTGGGCAACCTGGATCTTGATTTGGTACGTGTCTTCCTCCAGGCCATTGCCAGCTATCCGGTGGGAACCAGGGTGAAACTATCGACGGGAGAGACGGCCCTGGTAATAGCCCAGGAACCCGAGGTGCCCATGCGCCCGGTGGTCAAGGTGCTTAAGCCCCGGCGAAGTGCCGGGAAGATCATCCGTCTTTTGACGAACCCATCAGTCTTAATCGTCGAGGTCGACGCTTAGCTTTTATTAAAATTTTAAGGTGGTGGAAAGGATGGGGGAAGGGGAAAAGGGCCCTGTCACAGCCTATTTGGGATTGGGCTCTAATCTGGGCGACCGGGAAGGCCACCTGCTGCAGGCCCTATCCCTTCTGGCTGCTGTCGAGGGAATAAAGGTTGAAGGCCTATCATCCTGGTATGAAACTTCCCCGGTGGGCAAAACGGAACAGGGGTGGTTTCTTTAACGGCGTGGTCCAGATAAAAACTACTCTTTCCCCGCGGGCGTTGCTGGACGTGGTCCTGGGGATTGAGGAACGAATAGGGAGGGTGAGGCGGGAACGCTGGGGTCCACGCAATATCGACATTGACATCCTGATTTATGATAGTTTGATCGTTGACGAGCCGGACCTCAAGATCCCCCATCCCCGGCTTATAGAACGGGCCTTTACCCTCATTCCTTTAGCGGAAATCGCTCCGGAATTGGTTTTACCCAACGGCCGCCGCGCCGCCGAGGCTGCCCGGGGGCCTTTTGACGGGCAGGTAGTATTGCCATACCGGGAGGCCCGGTGCTAAAATAGCTGTAGGCGCTACCTTAAAAAAGGAGTGCACTTTAAACTTTAATTTTTAGCAAACTAAAGTAGAAGAAAACCGCTTGGATCCCTTTAAGACCGAGACGGGTGATGGGAAGAAGGAGCTTCCGGCAGCCGGTCGGAAGTTTTTCATTTTTGGGGATTTAGGGAGGCCTGGCAATGTTACGGGTAGGTATAGTCGGCACCGGAGCCGTCGGTACGGGAATGGGGATATTACTGCGTCAACGCGGCTACGACATAATAGGCGTGGCCAGCCGTACCCCTGCTTCGGCCCGACGGGCGGCGGCGCGGCTTAACTGCCCTGTATTTGAACGTCCTGAAGAATTGGCGCGGCAGGCTGAGGTGGTTTTCATCACCACAAATGATCAGGCCATTGGCCCGGTAACAGAAGCCATTGCCGCCCATGGCGGCTTCCACCCCGGGCAAACGGTAATCCATATGAGCGGTTCCCTGTCGTCCGGCATCCTGGAACCCGCCCGGTGGGCGGGGGCTTTAGCTTTAAGCCTCCATCCCCTGCAATCATGCGCCGATGCCGAGCGGGCGGTGGTCAATCTGCCAGGTTCAGTATTCAGCCTGGAAGGCGATGAACAGGCCCTGCCATTGGGGAAACGCCTGGTGGCCGATCTGGGGGGCGAGTATTTCGTTATCAGCTCCGCGGCCAAACCCCTTTACCATGCCGCCGCCTGCGTCGCTTCCAATTATTTGGTAAGCCTCATCGATTTAAGCCGTCGCCTTATGCAGGCCGCAGGCGTGGAACCGGCATTGGCGGGGCGGGCACTTATGCCTTTAATTAAAGGAACTTTGGATAACATAGAAGCGGTGGGAATTCCCCAGGCCCTGACCGGGCCCATAGCCAGGGGCGACCTGGATACCATCCGGGATCATTTAAAAGCCATGGGAAATGTGCCGGCAGAAGTGGACGAGCTCTACTGCGCCTTGGGACGCTACACTGCCGGCCTGGCTGTCCGCAAAGGAACTATTGACGCCTGCGTTCGTGACCATTTGTACCGTATGCTGACAAAGGGACCAGAGGAGACCTATAACCTAGAAGGGGATGGGGAAAAATGGAGGTATTGACGACGATTGCTGCCGTCCGCGAGTTTGTTGCAGGCGCCAGGAAACGGGGGCAGAGCATCGGGCTTGTCCCCACCATGGGATACCTTCATGAAGGCCATTTAACGCTGGCCAGAACGGCCAGGGAGCAGAATGACGTCGTTATTATGAGCATTTTTGTCAACCCGACCCAGTTTGGACCTGGGGAAGACCTGGAACGTTATCCAAGGGATCTAGAAAGGGACAAAAGGTTGGCCGCTGCAGCGGGGGTTGATGCCATTTTTGCTCCTTCTGTGGAAGAAATGTATCCTTCCGGATATGCCACCTACGTTCAGGTTGAAGGGCTATCGGATGTTCTCTGTGGCGCTTCACGGCCGGGCCACTTTAGGGGGGTGGCCACGGTGGTGAGCAAGCTGTTTAATATCGTCCAACCCGATCGGGCATACTTCGGCCTTAAAGATTATCAGCAGGCCGTAATAATTAAACGGTTGGTCAGGGATCTGAATTTCCCGGTAGAAATAATCACCGTCCCCACCGTGAGGGAGCAGGACGGCCTGGCCATGAGTTCCCGGAATAAGTATTTAAGCCCTGAGGAACGCCGGTCGGCCCTTTCTTTATACCGGGCGCTGCAACTCGGCACCAGGCTTATCGTCGAGGGTGAACGTAACGCCGCGGTGGTGCGGGAAGCCATGACCCGTGAAATTTTATCTTACCCGGATACACGTATAGACTACGTGGCGGTAAATGATGCCGCTACCCTGGAACCGTTAGATGCGATCAGGGGCAGGGTCCTCCTGGCCGTAGCCGTTTGGGTGGGAGGTACCCGTCTCATCGACAATATGATTGTGGAGGTTAAGGACGATGTGGCGCACCATGATGAAAAGTAAGCTCCACCGGGCCACTGTCACGGCTGCCGACTTGAATTACATCGGTAGCATCACCATTGACAGCCGGTTGATGGAGGCGGCCGATATTTTACCCAATGAAAAGGTCCAGGTGGTCAACAACAATAACGGCGCCCGCTTGGAAACCTACGCCATCCCCGGACCGCCAGGGAGCGGGGTTATTTGCGCCAACGGGGCCGCCGCCCGGCTGGTGCAGCCGGGGGATATCGTGATTATCATTTCCTACGGCATCTATACCGAAGAAGAAGCCCGGAACCTGAAA
Source organism: Moorella humiferrea (assembly GCF_039233145.1). Classification (NCBI taxonomy): domain Bacteria; kingdom Bacillati; phylum Bacillota; class Clostridia; order Neomoorellales; family Neomoorellaceae; genus Neomoorella; species Neomoorella humiferrea. The sequence continues at coordinate 139,477 of NZ_CP136419.1, forward strand.
CCGCGGGTGATTTTTTTGGACAAGGGCAATCGTGTTGTTGAAGTTAAAGAAGGAGAAAAACCTTTAGAGGTATGGGTCTAAAGATATATGTAAACTAATATGGTGATCTAAAGTTGACAACCATAAAAAGGAATTGTAAAATAAAAGCATGGGTATGGAAGGTTCTAAGCATCAGGTCCTCGATTATTTACGCCGCCACCGCGGGGAATATATCTCCGGGGAAGAGCTGAGCAGGCAGCTGGCAATAACCAGGACGGCGGTATGGAAGCATATCCAGGCCCTGCGGCGGGAAGGATACCGGATCGACGCCCAAACCCGGCGCGGTTATTGCCTGCTGGGCACGCCCGATTGTTTGTACCCCGAAGAGGTGGCGGTGGGGCTTAAGACCTCATGGTTGGGCCGGCAGCTTTATTATTACGACGAGGTGGGTTCTACCAACCAGGTGGCCAAGGAACTGGCCGACAACGGGGCGCCGGAGGGGACGGTAGTCGTAGCCGAGGCCCAGTCGGGCGGCCGCGGCAGGCGGGGACGGCTGTGGCTGTCGCCTCCCCAAAAAGGCATCTGGTTTTCCCTTATCTTCCGCCCCCGGGTAGCGCCGACCCAGGCGTCCCAGCTGACTTTATTGGCCGCGGTGGCGGTAGCTGCGGCAGTCCGTAAATATACCGGCCTCCCGCCGGGCATAAAGTGGCCCAATGATATTTTGCTCGGCGGCAGGAAGGTGTGCGGTATCCTGACGGAAATTAAGGCCGAAATGGATGCCGTGGAATATATCGTTCAGGGCATCGGCTTAAATGTCAATGCCGAAGCTGACGATTTTACCCCCGACGTCAGGCCGTACGCCACTTCCCTGTTTTTAGAGCTGGGGCGACGGGTGGCGCGTTTACCATTGTTTCAAGAGATGCTCTACCAGCTGGAAAAATGGTACGAGCGCTGGCAGGAAGAGGGTTTTGAACCGGTGCGCAGGGCCTGGAAAGAAGCCAGCGTCACCCTGGGCCGGGAAGTGGCCGTTAACTCCTGGCGGGAAGTAACCACGGGAGTGGCCGTGGATATCGACGCCGAAGGCGCCTTGAAGGTGAGAACAGCAGGGGGCGAGGTTCGGCGTTTTACCTCGGGGGAGGTGACTTTGCGGCCGGTTTAGACTTGTAGGCTGGGTTTAATTTTACTTTATTTATAGTTTAATAGTTAACTTAATTAAATAATAGAGGTTAACAAATAAGAAAGGAGAAACCGTAACTGTGAAAGCTAAAGATATGGCCCTGGTAGCCCTTTTTGCCGCCCTGATAGCCGTCCTGGCCCAGGTAGCTGTCCCCCTGCCCTTTTCACCAGTACCCATTACCGGCCAGGTCCTGGGAGTATTCCTGGCCGGTGCCATCCTGGGTAAAAATAGAGGCACCCTGGCTATAATTGTTTACTTACTCCTGGGGGCCATTGGCTTGCCTGTCTTTGCCCGCGGCGGATCCGGCCTGGCGGCCTTTGCCAGGCCGTCGGGGGGATACCTCTGGGGTTTTGCCCTGGGAGTCTACGTCATGGGCCTGGTCCTGGAAAGGGGTAAAGGGGAACCGGGTTACGGCCGCCTGGCTGTCGGCATGCTTACCTGCCTGGTAGTAATCTACGTTCTGGGTACTATACAGTTAATGTATCTTCTGCATCTTAATCTGGTCAAAGGTCTTCTCCTGGGGGTTCTACCCTACATCCCCCTGGACTTGGCCAAACTGGTCCTGGCGGCAGCCATCAGCCTCCAGGTCCGGCGGGCGCTGCAGCAGGCAGGGTACCTTGGTCCTTAAATATTTGGGCCTGGCGCCAGGTGCCGCCCTGACCTGGGCCGCATCGCGGGAGTTTGTCGGGCAGAAAGTAGATGCCCTGGCGGCTGGGCACCTCTGTGCCGGTTGTACGTGGATGGCCGGTGGTTATTGCCGCTGGTAACTACCCCCTTAACGGGGGTTATTTTTTTACGGCAGGAAAGAGGATAAAGCCGGGTACTGTGGAATAATTGAAGTTGAAAGGAACGGAGGGATGCAGGCGTGTTAATGGTCATAGATGTCGGCAATACTAACATCGTTATCGGCCTCTATAAAGAAAAGAAACTGCAATGCCACTGGCGCCTGGCCAGCGACCGGCAGAAGACGGCCGATGAATACGGCCTGATTTTACGTCAACTGGCCCACTACCAGGGGCTGGGCCTGGAGACCATCAAAGCCGTGGCCATGGCTTCCGTGGTGCCGACTATAACCCAGACTTTGACCATGATGTTAAAGGAACAGTTCAACTGCCAGCTGCTGGTTGTCGGCCCCGGGGTAAAAACAGGGATGCCCATTCGCTTTGACAACCCCAGGGAGGTAGGCGCCGATCGGATCGTCAACGGCGTGGCCGTCTATGAACTCTACGGCGGCCCGGCCATTGTCGTGGACTTTGGCACCGCCACCACCTTTGACGCAATATCGGCGGAAGGGGAGTACGTGGGAGGGGCCATCGCCCCCGGCATTGGTATCGCCACCGACGCCCTTTTTGCCCGGGCGGCCAAACTGCCCCGCGTAGAACTCATCAGACCGCCACGGGTAATCGGTAAAAACACCGTAGCCTGCATGCAGGCGGGCATTATGTACGGTTTTATCGGGCAGGTCGAAGGCATTGTCAACCGCATGAAGGCCGAGCTGGGGGGGAAGGCCCTGGTGGTCGCCACCGGAGGCTTGGCCGGGCTTATAGCCCACGAAGCCCAATGTATCGATAAGGTTGACCCGCTGTTGACCCTGGAGGGTTTGCGGATCGTCTATGAGCGCAACAGTTAAAATTGGCCCGGTTACCTTGGACGCACCCCTGGTGACGGCGCCCATGGCGGGTTTTACCGACCGCATCTTTCGCCGCCTCGCCAGAGAAGCGGGGGCGGCATTAACCTATACTGAAATGATCAGCGCCCAGGGTCTTATTTATCAAAGTAAGGCTACGTGGGCGCTCCTCGATTTAAAGGATGAACCTGGTCCGGTTGCCGTTCAGCTCTTTGGCCGCGAGCCGGAAATCCTGGCCAGGGCTACCAAAATGGCCGTGGCGGCCGGGGCGGCCCTTGTCGATTTAAATATGGGCTGTCCGACGCCTAAAATAGTAAAAAACGGTGAAGGGGCGGCCCTTATGCGTGATTTACCCCTGGCAGCGGATATTGTCGCCGCCATGGTGGAGGCGGCCGGGCCGGTGCCGGTGACGGTCAAGATGCGTAAGGGTTGGGATGAAGATTCCGTAAATGTTGTTGAGGTAGCCCGGGCGGTGGTGGAGGCCGGGGCAAAGGCGGTGGCCGTCCACGGCCGCACCCGCAGCCAGTTTTACAGCGGCAGGGCCGACTGGGATTGCATCCGCAGGGTAAAGGAAGCCGTACCGGTACCGGTCATTGGCAACGGTGATGTCAGGACACCGGCGGATGCCCTGGCCATGCTGGAACAGACAGGTTGTGACGCAGTTATGGTTGGGCGGGCGGCCGTCGGCAATCCCTGGTTGCTTTCGGCCATCCGCGCCGCCCTTGAAGGGAAAGAGTTACCTCCACCTCCTGATTTGGCCGAGCGGATGGCCATGGCCATCCGGCATTTAAACATGATGGTCGAGGCAAAGGGGGAAAAGACGGCTGTAAAAGAGATGCGGAAGGTTCTAGCCTGTTATATTAAGGGTTTACCGGGAGCGGCCCGCCTGCGCCAGCACCTATTTACCCTGGACACGGCCGGAGAGGTTATAGGGGCCCTTGAGGCTTATACCCGCGACTACTACCAAAAAAAAGTACGCGCCCCTCATGCCCATTAGCTCCGGTAAAACTTGCCGGGGCTTTATAATTTTGTTATAATTACCTTGCACATTTTTGTGCACAGGAGACGGCCATGGATCTCATTCGGATTGGAGATAAATTAATCAGCAGACGTAAAATCAATTCAACTTTGGAACGTATTTTTGCGTTGCGATGTCGGGGTTTTTCCCAGCAGGAAACGGCCCGGCAGGTAGGCGTTGACCGTTCCTTTGTGTCCCGCCTGGAAAGCCTGGGCGAGATACGGCGCGGCCGGCGCATAGCTGTGGTGGGTTTCCCGGTAGCCAATAAAGCCGAACTGGAAAATATGCTGCGGCAGGAGGGTGTGGAATACATATTACTTTTAACTGATGCTGAACGCTGGGATTTTGTCCGCAAGAAAAGCGGGCTGGAGTTACTGAACCAGCTGATGGAGATTGTCGCCCGGGTGCGGGATTACGATGTCGTCGTCATTATCGGTTCCGACTATCGCATCAAGGTCAGCGAAGCCCTGCTGGGGAGGGAAGTGGTAGGTGTGGAGATCGGTTCTTCCCCCATTAGAGGTGACAGGGAGGTAAACGTCGAAGAACTACGGTCGCTGGTACGCGGGCTAGTTGAGAGGTAAGGGGTAGGTTAAAAGATGAAACGAGTGGTCAGCATTAGCCTGGGTTCCTCCAAACGGGATCACCAGGTGGAAGCGGAATTCCTGGGAGAAAAGTTCCGCATCGAGCGCATCGGTACCGACGGCGATATGGGACGAATGATAAGCCTCATTCGCGAGCTGGACGGCAAGGTGGATGCCTTCGGCCTGGGGGGAATGGACCTTTACATCCGGGTGGGTTCCAGGCGCTATCTCCTGCGAGACGCGGCGAGAATCGTGCGGGCGGCACGATTAACCCCCATAGTAGACGGAGGGGGGTTAAAGGATACCCTGGAGCGCAGGGTGATAGATTTTTTGGACCGGGAAGGTATTGTGGAATTTCGGGGCAAAAGGGTTCTTTTAGTCAGCGCCGTTGACCGCTTCGGTATGGCGGAAGCCCTGGACGCCGCCGGGGCGGATCTCATTTGCGGCGACTTGATTTTTGGCCTAGGAATACCTGTGCCCATTCGTTCCTTAAGAAAGTTCCAGCGGGTGGCCTATCTGGCGGCCCCTCTGGTACGTCTATTACCCTTTAAACTTTTATATCCCACAGGTAAAGAACAGGAGAAGATCGACAACCGCTACCAGCGCTATTATGAGGAAGCGGAGATTATTGCCGGCGATTTCCTCTTTATCCGTCGTTATTTGCCGCCCGAGCTGCCAGGGAAGATAATAATAACCAATACCGTAACCAGCGCCGACGTTGAAGAGCTGGGCCGCCGGCGCCTCAAAACCCTCATTACCACCACCCCTGAATTTCACGGGCGTTCCTTCGGCACCAACGTCATGGAGGGCGTACTTTTAACTTTAAGTGGCAAAAGGGCGGAAGAAGTCACCCCGGAAGATTACAACCGCCTGCTGGACCAGCTGGATTTTAAACCCCGGATCGTTAATTTAAATTAATTCTCGTAAAGGAGGCGCCTGCCTTGCACCGGTTTGCCTTTATGATTCACCCCCTGGATGCCGGCTATATTACTAGAAAGTTTTCCTTCGCGCGCCATTTACCGCCTGCACTCCTTGAATGGGTCATGCGCTACCTTCCCCCATTAAAAGTTTCCCGCATTACCGGCGTTCGTTCTCCCCACGCCGAAACGGAAGGATGGTTTGTAGCCTGTCCCTTGACCTCACGCCAGATGGTTAACCTGCCCGAAAGTTTCGTAATTCAGCGGATTATAAAAACCGGGCGCCTGGCCGAGAGCCTTGGCGCCGAAATTTTGGGCCTGGGGGCCATGACTTCGGTTGTTGGCGATGCCGGGATTACCGTGGCTCGCAATTTGAATATCGCAGTAACTACCGGCAACAGCTACACCGTAGCCACGGCCATTGAGGCGACAGAGAAGGCGGCGGCCATGATGGGCATCGAGCTTCCAGAGGCCGAGGTAGTAGTGGTAGGGGCGACGGGTTCCATAGGGGCCGTCTGCGCAAAAATCCTGGCCCGACGCTGCCGGAAACTTACCCTCGTCGCCCGCAATGAAGATAAGCTGGTGCGCCTTGCCGGAGAGATAAAGGAGATGACCGGCGTCAAGGCGAGGATAACCCGTAGCATACAGGAAGCCCTGCGCCGCGCCGATGTAATTATCACCGTAACCGCGGCGGTAGATACCGTTATCGAACCGGAATATTTAAAGCCGGGGGCGGTAGTTTGCGACGTTGCCCGGCCCCGGGATGTATCCAGGAGGGTGGCAGAACTTAGGGACGACGTCCTGGTCATCGACGGCGGTGTGGTGGAGGTACCCGGTGACGTTAATTTTAACTTTAATTTCGGTTATCCGCCGGGGCTGGCCTATGCCTGTATGGCCGAAACCATGATCCTTGCCCTCGAGGGCCGCATTGAGAACTTTACTCTGGGCCGCGATTTAACCGTAGATCAGGTAGACACCATAAACCGGCTGGCGGCAAAACACGGTTTTCGCGTAGCCGGTTTTCGCAGTTTTGAGCTACCGGTGCCAGAAGCCAAGGTCGAAGCCATTCGCGAGCGGGCCAGGCGCAAATTGGCCCTTGCCCGTTAGCTTTTGGAAAAGTATTGACATAGTAAACGGACAGGCCTATAATACCAGTAAACAGAAAAGACCGTGACACGACAAGCACTGGGCAACCCCGGTGCTTGTTATGGTACTTGGACCTGTGGAGCGGCCGCATAAAGGAGCGCAAAAGGACATATATTGAGATAGCATTGGTACCAATAATTTATGCGGTAATTAAAGGGGAGCGAACAGAGGATGGCAGAAAAAGAAACTTTATTGACCATGAATGGCTTAAAGAAACTGGAAGAAGAGCTAGAATACCTAAAGACGGTAAAGCGACGGGAGGTGGCCGAACGTTTAAAGCAGGCCATTGAGTTCGGTGACCTCAGCGAAAACTCGGAATATGAGGATGCCAAGAATGAACAGGCCTTCATCGAAGGCCGCATTCTTACGTTAGAAAAGAAGCTGCGCAACGCTAGGGTTATTGACGCCAGCGAAATGCCTGACGACGTCGTTTCCCTCGGCTCCAGGGTCGCCTTGAAGGATATGGACACCGGAGAAGAGTTGGAATACGAAATCGTTGGCTCTATGGAGGCCGATCCCGCGGAAAATCGCATCTCCAACGAATCGCCCGTAGGCAAAGCCCTGCTGGGCCATCATATTGGAGAAATAATAAATATTCAGGTACCTGCCGGGACTTTGCGTTATCAGATAATCAAAATTAACCGTGGATAAACAGGAGGTACGTCGATTTGGAAGCAGAGAACGAATTGATGGCGGTGCGCCTGGAAAAATTAAAGGAACTACGTGAGGAAGGCATCGACCCGTATGGAGGCCGGTTTGCCCGTACCCACACCACGGCCCAGGTGCGCCTCAATTTTGAAGAATTGGAGGGGCGCGAAGCCTCCCTGGCTGGCCGTATTATGGCCATAAGGGGGCATGGAAAGGCGTCTTTCGTAGATCTGCAGGATCGGGACGGCCGCCTCCAGCTGTACATTCGTATCGATAACGTTGGGGCGGAGCTTTACGGCTTTTTTCGCAAACTTGATATAGGCGACATCATCGGCGTAAAGGGCAGGGTTTTTCGTACCCATCGCGGGGAAATATCCCTGGAGGTCCGTGATTTAGTCCTTCTCTGCAAAAGTTTAAGGCCGTTGCCGGAAAAATGGCACGGCTTAAAGGACGTAGATTTGCGTTACCGGCAGCGCTACCTCGATCTTATTGTCAACCCTGAGGTCAAAGATGTATTTATCACCCGGGCCAAAATCCTGCGGGCCATAAGGAGTTTCCTGGACGCCCGCGGCTTTTTGGAAGTAGAAACGCCGAGCATGCACGCCATTCCCGGCGGCGCCGCCGCCCGGCCCTTTATCACCCACCATAATGCCCTGGATATCGATTTGTACCTGCGTATTGCATTGGAACTCCATTTAAAACGGCTCCTGGTGGGCGGTTTGGAAAAGGTCTACGAAATGGGTCGCGTTTTTCGCAATGAAGGCATATCGACCAAGCATAACCCTGAATTCACCATGATCGAGCTGTATCAGGCCTATGCCGATTACGAAGATATGATGCATCTTCTGGAAGAGATGGTGGCCTATGTGGCCGCTGAAGCCCTGGGAAGGACAACCGTCACCTATCAGGGCGAGGAGATTAATTTGACACC